>JAYTXS010000105.1:0-2773 GCA_043742845.1 Gammaproteobacteria bacterium | reverse complement strand
AAATCCTGCCGCCGCGTCGCGCGGCGATTTTGGTTAAATTCGGAACCGCTTCATGCAGCAGCGCCGCCTTAGGCCCATTGCCAGTCGCGTTGGCGCCATTGCATTCCGAGCATGCCAGTTGAAACAGCGCTTCACCTGAGAGCTGCCGTCCGACTCCCGCGGCATGGCCCGCGCCTGCCTGCAGCCAGATCCCGGCCATCAGCAGCAACAGTAGCAAAAAGCCCACGCGCCGGACCGCAACGTGCGATCCGAAAAACCGCCAACAGCGTTTATTGGGAACTGCCCAATTCGTTTCGCGACCGATCATAAGTAAACAATTTAGTGGCTCTGTCGATACGTGTTCATACGTACATCCCGCATGCGTCTAACAAGCATTTGACGGCTAGCGATTTACCCGCTGTCTCAACAACACTTCTAATTTTCGATCGTGCCCGTAGATGTCATCGAAGAAGTCTATCGATCCGTCCTCAAGCGCGAGCGCTGTCGCATAGAGAACCATGACCTTAATCGGGTGCGTCAGAACTACGCGCGACGAGTCCGCTTTGTGCATGGCCGAGTTGACTTTCTCCGCATCCCACGCACCCGGATTGTCTCGCAGCACGTAAACGGCCAGGGACACGGGATCGCTCACCCGGATGCAGCCGTGGCTGAAGGCACGGCGCGATTGCAGGAACAATTGGTGAGCGGGAGTGGAATGTAGATACACATCATGTACGTTTGGAAATACAAACTTTACCAACCCCAGTGCATTATCTTCACCCGGTAATTGTCTCAATCGAGAATGTCCCGCCGCCAAGTCAGCGACGGCTTTGGGAGTGGACGCCTGGGCCCGCGCCTGCTCATCGTTGCCCTGCGATACGATTTCCAAACGATTGCGCTGCAGGTAACGACTGTCGGCGGAAATGGCCGGCAGCATCTCCCGCACCGTGATGCTGCGCGGCACATCCCAGAACGGTCGGAAATTTACGTACTTCATTTCGCCCACAAAGACAGGTGTGCGAGTGCGCGGGTAGGTTCGACCCACGATCACGGGCATCTGTTGGATGTCAGCCAGGCGATCGGACGTGGTGCGAAAGGCATAGAGCGTGAACTGCGGAATATTGACGATGATGGGTGGCGTGTCAAAAGCGGGGAGCCAGCGCCACCGTTCGAGCGTCAGTTCAATCTGCCGCACGCGCGCATTCAGCGGCGTTATTAGCGCATCAAACGTACGTCCACCCAACACCCCATCAGCGGCCAGCCCGTGCCTGCGCTGAAAGCGCTTCAAGCCCTCCACCAGGGGTGGATCCAGCGATAGCTCATCGCCGGATTCCACGACTTCTGATTCGGACAAATCCCCGACCGCATGCAGCAGACTGCGCAGCGCTGGCGCTCCGTCATAGCGATCACCCGCAAGAAGCTTGAATCGGCCGATGGGCGGCAGCTGCGTCAGCGATGGCGTTTCCGCCAGTAATCGATAGCGCAGCAGTGCTTTCTTGAGCAACCCATAGTGATAGAAGTGCGGCTCGATGGCCGCAACGCCCGCCACAACGCTAGGGGCAGATGATAAGGCTTCGATCGTCTTGGCGCCCTCAAAGTCAGTCCTCGGTTCGGGCAGTTCGAAACCCGCGGCACGGGGGTCGACTCGGCCGGAGTGCAAATGCGTCGCGAAACGCAATGCGGCTGCGGATAGCCAGCGATCAAACCCCTCCCAATCGGCAGTCGTTGTCAGACAGCGCTTCGCGCTGCTGAGGGCATCCACTCCGTAGTCGGCCGATTCCAGGGCGTAGCTGCCGCTCGAGTTCAACAATTGCAGCAACTCACTGCCCTGGGGCGAGAGTTTCCCGGACTCGCTCCACAATAATCGAGTGGCTCGGTCCCGGTATACGCTATTGAGGGTCTCCTCCTCTTGCGCGAGCGCGACTCCGGGCAGATTCGAGGGGCTGACACACCCAGTGGCAGGCGGTGCATCCAGCGCCCACGCGCTACCGTTCGCAAGCGCCGCGGCCATTAACAAATCCCGAGCCCAATTACGTAGCATGTGGAGAGAGCGCCCTAGAATGTTGACATGCTTGCACGCGTGCGCAAGGAACGGGGCCTGTTGCGCAAGGCCCTTGGTCGATCCTCACCGGTCGAATCTCAAGAGCAGCGGTTAGGTTACTTGCGGTGCTGGAACGGCCTCAATGAATCTTGTGGTCTCTAGCGGCTCGGGTGGCCGAATGATGGTGATGTAATTCCGAATGCCTTTGACGCCGCGTATGTAGAGTACCGCCTTTTCCGCGGCTTCTTTGTCTGCCTCATCGCGACCTCTCCGGTTAGGGTTACCCAGCCGCTTTCTACAGCCACCTTGATAAGCTGCGAGGCAATCTCGTAATGCAACGCGTAGGCCGCGTTTTCGCTGAGTTCTCTATCTGTTACCAATTGCGTCATTTTTTTGCGTTTGTCTTCTGCCTATCAAGTATCGATGTCAAGCTGCAGAATGAATGCAACAGGCGCTCGTTTCTATCGGTAATTACCGAATCAGGATCTCGGATTGGCCCCAAGAAGTGCTTACGGACGGTCCTTACAATACGTGTAACCCCCTATTCACAGACCGTCGTTCGCTCGCCAGGCTCTCATCATATGCGTGCATTCAATAGAAATCTTGGTACTTTGATTCTTGGGCTCCTCACCATTGCCTCATGGGTCCTGATGACGGCTGCTCACGCCTCGGAGGAGTCCGTGGACCAGGCGACGAAAGCAGCATTGGCGCTAGACGCGAAGCCCAAGCACGGTCGCAGCCTGTATAGCGCCC
>JAYTXS010000104.1:0-6740 GCA_043742845.1 Gammaproteobacteria bacterium | reverse complement strand
CTCACGCCGAGAATCAATGCCGGCGAGGGTTTTCAATACGGCTATCAATGGTGGCTGCTGCCGCATGGCACGCCATCGCGTCTCGCATGGGCGGCGCGCGGCATGGGAGGCCAGCTGCTGCTGGTATTCCCCGAAGACCATCTAATCGTCGTATCCACAGCCTGGCATATATTGAACGAGTCATCGATAGAGCTCGAAGTGGTGCGGCGCCTGTTGCCCGGCGTGCATGCGCATGAGTGCAGCCGTTGAGACGCGCACTGAACCACCGGGTGTGCCCCCCCACCTGATCATTCCGGGTCAAGGGTCAAACGCTCAGCGCTCGAACTTCGTCGATAAAATGATCGACGAGGTGGTGCGCTCGACACCGTCCAGCGCACCGATGCGGTCGATGACGTCGTCCATTTCCGCCACCGATGCCGTGGCCGCGACCGCGATCAGGTCCACCTCGCCGCTCACCGAATGCAGCACGCGCACCTGCGTTATGGAACGCAGCGCCGTGGTCACCGCGCGCGTCTCCTTCGGGCCCACTTTGATCATGACGTGAGCGCGCACGGCGCCCAGGCCATGCTCGGGTGCCAGCAGGACCGCGAAACCCACGATGACGCCCTGCTTTTCCAGCCGCTCGATCCGGCTTTGCACACTGGTGCGCGAGCGGCCGACAAGCCGCGCCAATTTCGCGGTGGAAGCTCGGCCGTCTTCGCGTAGGGCCGACAGCAGCTTCTCGTCGATACTATCCATGGTGATTCGTCGCTTTACCCCTGCTGATCGTCTGAATTATGCCTTAATAACGTCTGAAATGACCCTACTAATTGCAGGGCAAAGCCGTGAAAATGGCCGCCAAGATCACAAGGATTCCTTTATGAAACAGATTGTTATCGTCGGTGCGGGCAAAATAGGCTCCATGATCGCTGAACTGCTCGGCGGCTCCGGCGACTATTCGGTGACTGTCGTCGATCGCTCGCAGCAGCAGCTCGATCGCTTGGAAACGGCTGTTCCCATCACCAAGGTCGCCGCCGACATCACCCAGGGCGATGCCTTGCGCAAAATACTCGCCGATAAGTTTGCGGTGCTGAGCGCCGCCCCCTACCACGCCACCCGCACCATCGCAGAAGCGGCGAAGGCCGCGGGCGCCCACTACTTGGATCTGACCGAGGATGTCGCCAGCACCCGCGCCGTGAAACAACTCGCCGAAGGCGCCGAGACCGCGTTCATTCCGCAATGCGGCTTGGCTCCCGGTTTCATCACCATCGTGGCCAGCGACTTGGCCTCGCGCTTCGATGAGCTGCACGACGTGCGCATGCGTGTCGGAGCCTTGCCGAAATTTCCCTCCAATGCGCTGAACTACAACCTCACCTGGAGCACGGACGGAGTCATCAACGAGTATTGCGAACCCTGCGAGGCCATCGTCAACGGCAGGCTTCGCGAGACTCAGCCTCTCGAGGAACTGGAAGAGTTCTCTCTCGACGGCATTTTGTACGAGGCATTCAACACCTCCGGCGGCCTCGGCACGCTGTGCGAAACCCTCGCGGGTAAGGTGCGCAATCTGAACTACCGAACCATTCGCTATCCCGGCCACGCCGCTATCATGAAGGCACTGCTCAATGACCTGCGTCTGCGGGACCGCCGCGAACTGCTCAAGGATATCCTGGAGAATGCCGTGCCCATCACTCTGCAGGACGTGGTGATCGTGTTCGTCACGGTGAGCGGCTTGCGCGCAGGTCAGTTGATGCAAGAGACCTACGCCCACAAGATCTATGCCGCGCCCATAGGGGGCCGTGTGCGTAGTGCCATCCAGATCACCACCGCCGGCGGCATCTGTGCCGTGCTCGACATGTTGAGCCAGGGCAAACTGCCGCAGTCCGGCCTCATCAAGCAGGAAGATATCAAGTTGGCCGCCTTCCTCGCCAATCGCTTCGGCCGCTTCTATGCCGTGGCTGCGCCGGCGGCTGCCGCGGCATGACTCACCTGTCTCTCCCTGACAAAGGCCGCGATGTCGGCGAGCGCCGGCGCGCGCCCGCGCGCCGGCAGGCTGAGCGCCGCCACCGTGTCGGCGTGCACGAGTTTGTGATACAGCTTCAAGCTCACCGGCACACCACGCGAGCGCAATAGGCTCGCGAGATTGCGCGAGTTCTTCGGCCACACCGTTTCGTCCCTCAGCCCATGCACCAGCAGCATGGGTGGCGCATCGGCGCGCACGAAGTTGATGGGCTGCGATTCCGGATAGATCTGCGGCGGCCCAAACATATCCTGCACATCGGCCTCGAGCAGCGGCAGGAAATCATACGGCCCCGACAGACCGATCACCCCAGCGATCGGCGGCGCGGCCTTCCCAGCCGCCGCGAAATACCGCGGGTCCAAGGCCAATAGTGCGGCCAGATGCGCACCTGCGGAATGACCCATCAGGTATAAAAGGCTCGGGTCCGTGCCAAACTCGCCGCAATGCGCCGCCGCCCACAATGCAGCACGCGCCGCGTCATCCATGAATCCCGGCATCTTGACCTCGGGATAGTGCCGGTAATTCGGTAGCACGGCCACGTACCCCAGTTCCGTCAGCGCCGCGCCCACGAATCGATAGTCCGCCTTGTCGCCGAAACTCCAGCGCCCACCATGCCAGAAGACGACCAGCGGCCGTGGCACCAGGACAGGCTTGTCCGGCACGTACACGTCCAAGCGATGTTGCGGCCCGGCGCCGTAGGCAATGTTGGCATGCCGCTGGTAGGCGCCGAATACGGCGGGCGCGTTGGCTGCCATGAATGCCACCCGTCCGCAGCCGGCGGCGAGCAGTGCGCTCACCCCCGCGAGCACCGTGCGGCGCGACATGCCGCTCATTGTATCGGGCGGCTTATCTGCAGTCATACGTAGGTAGACCTTGCAAATCAAGAACACCGTGGCTGATGAGCCAGTCACGCGCCTCGTCCGCATCTTCGGCGAACCAGGCCGCGGTGCTTCCCAGCCGAAAGCTGTAACCCCATTCATCCATATCTCTGCACATGCGTTCACGTCCCACGTTCGGCAAGGTATCGGCCAGAGTCAGCTGCAGATAGCACACGGCAGTCTCTTCCGCAGCATCTCCTCCCGCATTGGTGTCCAAGCCCGCGCGGCGTTCCGGAGT
Organism: Gammaproteobacteria bacterium; assembly: GCA_043742845.1. Lineage (GTDB taxonomy): Bacteria > Pseudomonadota > Gammaproteobacteria > Steroidobacterales > Steroidobacteraceae > Bog-1198. The sequence continues at coordinate 3,628 of JAYTXS010000104.1, read as the reverse complement.
CATGCAGATAAAGTGCGAGCCCTCGTGCAGCACCGAGTGCAGAGGCGTATCGTGCCGCGCAAATAACTTTGAGCCGATCAGGCCCGCCTCACGCTCGCCCCAATAAGATCCAGGGATGACCTGTTCAGGCGAAACCAATTGCAAATGCATGCCGTAGCGATCAAGCAACAGTTCGAGGCTCAAGCGATCCATGGCATTGACCAGCAACACGCTAAGGTATCGATCGCTACTTCAAACTGGTGAGCCGGCGCATGGCAATCGTTACCAGATCACGCGCCATTTGTTGACGCAAGATGTCGGCCTCGTGTTCCTTGGCCAGCAATACGTTCTCCTCGAAGCTGTAATCCTTCGACAGGCTGATGGTCTGCGGCGCCAATAGTTCCTTGTCGGTTCCCTGCACCGCAAAAGTGACCGTATAGGTAAGTTCGTATTCGGTCGGGATATTGGTCGCGGACACCGACAGCGTTCTCTGCTCCACCAGATCCTTGGTCACTTCCACGGTCGCAGTAGAGTTGGCACGCACGGTTTGCATCGTGGCTCCCGCGCTCTTCAGCTGATGTTCGAATTCACGCGAGAAATCGGTGTAGGGATCCTTCAGCGACAGGTACGGACGCGCCAATACTCCAGGTAAGGGATCGCTGCCCGCCAGGCGAAAGCCGCATGCGGACAGCAGGGTCAGTGCCGAAAGCAGCGCCCAGCAAAGTCTACAGGGCCCGATAACGCGCGGAATATCGAAACGACTGATGCTGCCGGCCATGGCGCGATTACACCACCATGTTGACGAGCTTACCCGGCACGATGATCACTTTGCGTATGGACGCCCCGCCGACGAATTTCTGCACATGGGGCTCCGCCAGCGCCGCCTCCCGTACCGTGTCCTCATCGGCGCCGACGGGCACCGTGATGTGACCGCGCAGCTTGCCGTTGACCTGCACCACCAGAGCCATCGTCGAAGTCTGCAGTGCGGCGCCATCGACCGTCATCCAGGACTCATCGATCAGCGCATGCTCATGACCCAGGGCATGCCACAGCGCATGGGTGACATGCGGAATGATGGGCGAGAGCCCGAGCACCACGATCTCCAGCGCCTCCTGCATCACGCTTAGGTCCAGGGGCGAACGCTGCGCATACTTCGCCAGTGCGTTCAAGAGTTCCATTGCCGCGGCGATCGCGGTATTGAACGTGCGGCGGCGCCCGATATCGTCGGTCATCTTTGCCAAGCTTTGGTGAGCCCGCCGGCGCAGCGCCCGTTGTACCTCATTCAATGCCGATGTGTCGACCGGCAGCACCGTGCCTTGCGAGACATGGTCGTATACGGCTTTCCATAAGCGCTTGATGAATCGATATGCCCCCTGGACCCCCTCGTCCGACCACTCGAGCGTCTGCTCCGGAGGGGCGGCAAACATGGTGAACAGACGCGCCGTGTCAGCACCGAATTCATCCACCAAGGACTGCGGATCGATACCGTTGTTCTTTGACTTCGACATGGTGACGACGCCGCCGGATTCGACCTCTTCACCGTCCGCACGCAGCACTGCAATGCGCCGCTGCGCAGTCGGATCCAAGGTGACTTCGACATCGGCCGGATTGAAATACTCGACGCGCCCGGTCTCCGGTTTACGGAAGAAAACCTCGTTGAGCACCATACCCTGGGTGAACAAGTTGGCAAACGGCTCCTTGAACCCGACCATCCCCAAGTCGCGCATGACCCGCGTCCAGAATCGCGAGTACAGCAGGTGCAGAATCGCGTGCTCTATGCCGCCTATGTATTGATCCGCCGGCAGCCAGTACTGCACGCGGGAATCCAGCATCGCCTCGTGATTGTCGGGACAGGCGTAGCGCAGAAAGTACCAAGAGGAGTCCACGAAGGTATCCATGGTGTCAGTTTCGCGGCGCGCTTCGGCACCGCATCGCGGACAGGGCACCTTAAGGAATGCTTCGTTCTTATTGAGCGGATTGCCGCTGCCATCGGGCACCAAGTCCACCGGCAATACCACGGGCAATTGCTCGTCCGGCACCGGTACGGCACCGCAGGAGCCGCAATGAATCATCGGAATCGGACAGCCCCAATAGCGCTGCCTCGAGATGCCCCAATCGCGCAGTCGCCAGGTGATCTGCTTTTCGCCCAAGTTCATGCGCTGCAAATCCGCCGCGATGGCATCGACCGCCGGCTGATACTCCAAGCCGTCGTAGCTCTGAGAATTGATGCAGCGGCCATGCTCGGCATACCAAGGCGCCCACTGGTGGGTGGAATATTCGCGGCCCGCGACATCAATGACGGGCTTGATATGCAAATGATATTTCTTGGCGAACTCGAAATCCCGCTCATCGTGCGCCGGCACGCCCATCACGGCGCCGTCGCCATAACTCATGAGCACATAGTTACCGATCCAGACCGGGACCGCATCGCCGCTGATGGGATGGCGCACCGTTAACCCCGTGGGCATGCCCTTTTTCTCTTGCGTCGCCAACTCCGATTCAATTGCCGGCCCGCGCTGACACTCTTCGATGAAGGCCGCAAGCTTCGGCTGGCCGAGCGCCGCGTGAGCTGCCAGCGGATGCTCCGGCGCCACCGCGCAGAAGGTCACTCCCATCAGCGTGTCCGCCCGCGTGGTAAACGCGTGCAACACTCCCGCACCCAGTCCCTCGATGTCGTACGGAAACCCCAGCCGCACACCCACGCTCTTGCCGATCCAATTGGCCTGCATGGCGCGCACGCGCTCCGGCCACCCAGGCATCTGACTCAATGAGTCGAGCAGGTCCTCGGCGTAAGCGGTGATCTTCAAGTAATACATCGGGATTTCGCGCTTCTCGACCAGCGCGCCCGTACGCCATCCACGGCCATCGATCACCTGCTCGTTGGCCAGCACCGTTTTATCGACGGGGTCCCAGTTGACCAGGCCCGTCTTCAGGTAGGCGACGCCCTTCTCCAGCATGCGCAGGAATAGCCACTGATTCCAACGGTAGTATTCGGGGCGGCAAGTAGTCACTTCCCGGCTCCAATCCAGAGCGAAACCCAAGGACTTGAATTGCGCCTTCATGTTCGCGATGTTGTCGAAGGTCCACTTCGCCGGCGGCACATTGTTCGCCATGGCCGCGTTTTCCGCAGGCAACCCGAAAGCATCCCAACCCATGGGCTGCAGCACGTTTTTTCCCTTCATGCGCATAAACCGCGACACCACGTCACCGATGGTGTAATTGCGCACATGACCCATGTGCAAGCGTCCGCTTGGATAGGGGAACATGGACAGGCAGTAATACTTCTCGCGCGTGCTGTCCTCTTTGGCTTCGAAGCAGCGAGCGTGATCCCAATATTTCTGCGCATCCGCTTCGACAGCGGCAGGTTCGTATCTTTCTAACATGGTTGGGCCTCAGAATACCCGAGTTGCCCAATCCCCGTGAACTGCATTGCCCCCGGATTAAGGATGCTTAAGCTCAACTTCTACGGCGCTTTTAGCCTCGCCACTGTGAGCGGCTGCCTATGGTTTCTGGCGGTCACGCCCTTCGATCTGTCCTTCCTGGCGTGGTTTGCGGCTGTGCCCATGTTGCTGGCGGTGGACCGGGCTCCCACCTTTAAGCAGGCCCTGTTTCTCGGCTGGTGGGCCGGCGTGGTCGAGACCGGCGGCGG
>JAYTXS010000103.1:0-2812 GCA_043742845.1 Gammaproteobacteria bacterium | reverse complement strand
GAAGCGCTCCGCCGCCCCGTGCACGATCGCCTCGAGGAGGTCGCCTCCTCGTTCGCGCCAATCATTCAAGTTCGACACCATGATGATGCCGTTCTGAATCGCCACGCCAAAGAGTGCAATGAAACCGACGCCGCTCGAAACATTAAGCGTCATCCCGCGCAGATGCAATGCCAAAAATCCACCCACCGCCGCCAACGGCACCGCCAGCATGATCAACGCCGGGTGACGAAGCGTCCCAAACGCGCCGAACAGCAGAACGAACATCAGCGATAAGACAATCGGCATGATGACAAACAGCCGCTTCTGCGCGCGATTCTGATTCTCGAACTGGCCACCCCATCTGACCTGGTACTTGGCATGATCGTAGTGCACGCCGTTATCGATAGCCGGCTGCGCCTCATCGAGAAAAGTCCCAAGGTCCCGATCTCGCAGGTTTAACTTGACGGTCATGTGCCGGTGGCCAAATTCGTGGGCGATCGTGCTCTCGCCCGAGCGCAGGCTGACCTGCGCGATCTGCGACAGCGCTACCTGAGCGCCGGTCGGAGTCGTGAGCAACAGATTTGCAATCTTGTCGGGGTCATCGCGCGAGATGCTCTGTAAGCGCAGCGCAATGTTGTAGACCCGATCCCCGACGAACAGCTGCGTCTGGGGGCCACCGGCGATGCCGCTCTCGATCAAATCGGAAACATCATTGGCATTTAAGCCATAACGCGCGGCCGCCTGGCGATCGAGCACGATTTGCACTTGGGATAGCGGGGGCTCCTGATCGAGCGCCACATCCACCGCGCCCCGCACTCCTGCGAGGGTGGCCTTGATGCTGTCCGCAATGCGGCGAATTTCAGCGAATTCATCGCCGTAGACTTTCACGACGAGCTCGCTGTGAGCGCCGGCCACCTTATCCAGCACGCCATCGATCATCGGCTGGTTGAACAGTGCCTGCACACCCGGCAGTTGCTTGAAGCGCGCATCGAGCTTGGCAATCAGCTCCTGCTTGGTCATCCCTGATTTCCACGTTGAGTAAGGGTGCAGCGTGATCGCATACTCAATATGCGAGGGCGTGAAATTATCTGTCCCATCGTCATTGCGGCCAGTCTGGGTGACGGTGTGCGCCACTTCAGGAAATTCCAAAGTCGCGCGGCGCACTTCATCCGCCATGTCACGGGCCTTGTCGAGCGAGATACCCTGCGGAAGTGAGACCTGGCACCACAAGGAACCCTCATCCAAATAGGGCAAGAAATCCCGGCCTGCCGTGAACGCGAGTGCCACGATCAATACCAAAACTCCTGCCGCCACGCCGAGCGCCAGTGCGGTTCGCGGTACGAGCCGCCGCAGCGCGCCAAGATACTGCACGCGAGCGCGCTCAAGCCAGCGGTTATGAAACACTCGACGCGGCTTGTGGTAGGCGACGTATGCGAGCCCCGGGATCAAGGTCAGGGCGACTAGCAGCGCACCGAAGAGCGAAAATCCGAGCGCAAAGGCCATCGGTGAGAACAACTTATACTCGACCCGCTGAAAGGCAAACAGCGGCAGATAGGCTGTGATGATGATGAGCGTGGCGAACAGTACCGGTCGTCCCACTTGAGCCGCGGCGATGTAGGCATCGCGCAAAGTCAGGGCCTCCCCCTCGCTCTGCTCGCGCCGACGCAGTACGTTCTCCAACATCACGATCGCCCCATCCACCAAGATGCCAAAGTCAATCGCTCCCAAGCTGAGTAAATTGGCGGGTATGTGGAAATGGTTCATGAAAATGAACGCGATCAGAAGCGCCAGTGGCACGGTGAGCGCGATGATCGCCGCGGCACGCGGGCTGCCGAGGAAGAGCAGCAGCACCAAACTGACCAAGATCATGCCTTCGGCCAGAGTCTTTGATACGGTGTGGACCGTTGCGCCGATTAAATCGGTCCGATCAATATAGGGCACAATTTTCACGTCCGGCGGCAACAAGGCGGTGTTGAGATCATTGACCGCCTGATGTACGCCAACCATGGTGTCGCCGGCGTTCGCATCCTTCAGCAGAAGCGTGATTCCCTCGATCGTGTCGGATTGATAGTCGTAGCCGAGGACGCCATGACGCTCCTGATTGCCAAGCGCCACCGCCCCTAAGTCGCGAATGTGAACGGGGACGCCGTTCTTCGTGGTCGATACGACCACGGCTCCCAAGTCATCGAGCGTGCGGATCAAACCGATGCCGCGCACCACAAAACCCTGCTCACCGCGGTTGATGACGCTGCCGCCGGCGTTGCTGTTGTTGGCTTTGATAGCGGTTTCGATCTGCGCCATCGACAGGCCATATTTGACCAGTCGTAAGGGATCGAGCACCAACTGGTATTCGGTGGTGATGCCGCCGAAATTGGCCACATCGACGACACCGGGTACTTGCTTCAAGCGCGGAATCACCTTCCAAAATTGCAAATCGGATAGATCCCGCAGGCTGCGCGTGCGGCTCTGCAGGGTGTAGCGGTAAATCTCGCCAATGGGACTGGTGAGTGAATCAAGGCCCGCTTGCGCGCCATAGGGCAGGGTTACGCCGGAGAGTTGTTCTTGCAGACGCTGCCTCGACCAATAGCTGTCGGTGCCGTCTTTGAATACTGTCGTGATCAGTGACAGAGCAAAAGTGCTCTTGGAGCGCAGCACCACCAGCCCCGGTGTACCGGCGAGCGCCCGCTCAAGCGGCGTTGTGATCTGCTGTTCCATCTCTTCGGCGGCCAAACCGGGGACTTGTGTGACCACCTGCGAGGTCGTATCCGCGATGTCCGGATAGGCCTCGATGGGGAGCTGCAGGAAGGAGATATAGCCGTAGGCCGCGACAAAC
>JAYTXS010000102.1:0-11550 GCA_043742845.1 Gammaproteobacteria bacterium | reverse complement strand
CTCGTGTGGTTCTACCTGTCGAGTTTCCTCCTCGTGCTGGGGGCGCTCGTCAATGCAGAAATGGAGCGCCAAACCGCGCGCGACACTACAGTGGGGTCTGAGGCGCCGCTGGGGGAACGCGGCGCATACGTTGCAGATACGATCGGCGAGACAAGTGAAGATGCGTAACCCAGAATGCGGTCAAGGCCGCCTCCCGCCCCCACGACCCACATTGAGTAAATGGGCTTCGAGTACGGCACCGCCATGACCTCTCATATTGTTTACTCCACCGGAATCGGTGCCCTATGCCCCAATTGCCGACGGACTGTGCGTGACTGTGTGTGCCCGAAAGGTGCGCTCGGTGCCGCCAAACCCTCTGCAGTGCGCGTGGGGCGGGAAATCAAGGGCAGGGCAGGCAAGGGCGTCACGACCGTGACCGGGCTGCCGCTGTCTCTGTCCGACATCGAGTCCTTGGCGACCAAGCTCAAGAAACGCTGCGGATCGGGCGGAACGGTACGCGAAGGCGTCATCGAAATTCAAGGTGATCATCGCGATGCCATCGTCGCGGAACTGAGCAAGCTGGGGTGGCCGGCAAAGAAATCGGGTGGCTAGCCGTTGCGGCCGCCGCGGCCGTGCTTCCCGGGTCGGCAGCCGATCGTGTATGATGCGGATATCGTGATAAGAGCTGTCTGGAGAGAGTCCTTTCGTAGGACCGCCGAAGGCGCAACCGCCCGGAAACGCTCAGGCACATGAACGGCAGACTCTCGCGATCTCTGGAGAGCGATCGCGCTTAAGGCGATCCACCGAAGGGGAGCAGCGCTCGTCAGGGCGCGCGATCTCTCAGGTTCAAAGGACAGAGGGGCAGGGCACGTCGGTGCATGTCTCTTATTCTTTGGCCGCGAGGTTGCGATGGGTCTGAAAACTGCGCTGTATGATTCCCACGTCCTGTTGGGAGCGAAAATCGTCGATTTCGGCGGCTGGGAAATGCCGCTGCACTATGGCTCGCAGATCGAAGAGCACCATGCCGTACGGCGCGATGCGGGCATGTTCGACGTATCTCATATGGGAATCGTCGATCTCACGGGTGACCGGGTTCGCGAGTTCTTACGCAACCTATTGGCCAACGACGTGGGGCGGCTGAAAACTCCCGGCAAAGCGCTGTACTCCTGCATGTTGCTGCCCAACGGCGGCGTGATCGACGATTTGATCGTCTACTTCGTCTCAGACAATCTGTTTCGCATCGTGGTGAACGCGGGCTGCCGAGACAAGGATCTGGCGTGGATGGGCCGCCATGCGCAGTCGTTCGGCGTGAACGTGGCGCTGCGCGCAGATCTGGCCATGATTGCGATTCAAGGGCCGAATGCCCGGCAGAAGACGCTGCCGCTGTTGGCGCCGGCGCAGCGTGCCGCGGCAATCGATCTAGCGCTGTTCTGCGGCGCCGCCTTCGACTCCTGGTTCATCGCGCGCACCGGCTATACCGGAGAAGATGGATTCGAGGTGATGTTGCCGGCGGCCGACGCCGCCAAGACCTGGAATGCCCTGCGCGACCAGGGAATCGCTCCTGCCGGCTTGGGTGCAAGGGATACCTTGCGCCTGGAAGCGGGCATGAATCTGTACGGCAACGATATGGACGAAGAGCATCATCCCTTGGAGTCGGGCTTGACGTGGACGGTGGGGTTCGAACCCGCAGAGCGCGATTTCATCGGCCGGCAGGCGCTGGAGAGCCTGCGGCGCAGCGGTGGCCGCGAGCTCGTCGGACTATTGCTTGAAGAACGCGGCGTACTGCGCAGTCATCAGAAGGTGGTGATGGCCGCTGCGGCGTCGCCCGTGGGCGGCGAAATCACCAGCGGAACGTTTTCTCCGACCTTGAATCGTTCCATTGCGCTGGCGCGTGTGCCGCGCACGACCGCTGCGCACGTGCAGGTGGAGATTCGCGGCAAGCTGCACAGCGCGCGCATCGTCAAGCCGCCGTTCGTGCGTCACGGAGAAGTTTTGATTTCACTAGTTACGGGGGATTTACCTTGAGCGACATACCCAATGATTTGCGATTCACGAAGAGCCATGAATGGGTGCGCAATTTGCAAAACGGTGCGGTGGAAATCGGCATATCTGAGCATGCGCAGGGTGCGCTGGGCGATTTGGTATTCGTCGAGGTGCCGCAGGCGGGCCGCGCGTTGCAAGCCGGTGAGGCGGGCGCCGTCGTCGAATCAGTCAAGGCGGCCTCCGACGTCTACAGCCCCGTCAGCGGCAAGGTCATTGCCGGGAACGGCGAACTCGCGACACAACCCGAATTGGTCAATCAGGACCCGTACGGGTCGGGGTGGCTTTTCCGCGTGCAGACCGGTTCGCCACTTGACGAGGCTGCGCTAATGAGCGCCGCGGCGTACGCCCAATACCTAGCCGATGACACCCAGTAGGGAATTCCATGGCATTCATCCCTCACACTGCCGATGACATTGATCGCATGCTGGCGTGCATCGGCGCGAAGTCCATTGACGATCTATTCGATGAAATTCCCTTCGAGCTACGGGCGGGCGAGCTCGGTTTGCCGCCGGCGATGTGTGAAATGGAACTGGGACGCTTGCTGACCGAACGCGCCACGGGTGACGGCCGGCCGAAGAACTACATCGGCGCAGGCGCCTACGAGCATCACATCCCCGCTCCGGTGTGGGCCATCACGACGCGCGGTGAGTTCTATTCCGCCTACACGCCGTATCAAGCCGAGGCCAGCCAGGGCACATTACAGTTGATTTACGAATATCAATCGATGATGTGCAGCCTCACGGGCATGGAGGTATCGAATGCGTCCCTGTATGACGGCGCCTCTGCTCTGGCGGAAGCCTGTCTCATGGCAGTGCGCGCCAATCGTGGCTCTAGCTCGCGGCGCATCCTGGTGCCGCGCACCCTGAACCCCACCTATGCGCTCGTTGCGCAGGCTATCGCCGGCAATCAAAACATCGTATTCGAATCGGTGGATTTCGATCGATCGGCCGGGCGCACGCCGCTCGAGTCGCTGCAGCCCTTCAGCGGACAAGACGTCACGGCCTTGGTTGTACAGCAGCCGAATTTCTTCGGCTGCCTGGAGGAGGTGGATGAGCTCACCGACTGGGCGCACCGGAACAAGATTTTAGTCATTGCAGTCGTTAATCCCATTTCGCTCGCGCTGCTGAAAGCGCCGGGCCAGTGGGGCATGCGCACCGATGCAGGCCATGGGGCCGACATCGTTTGCGGCGAGGGCCAGCCGCTGGGCGTGCCTCTGTCTTCGGGCGGACCTTATTTCGGCTTTATGACCACCCGTATGCAATACGTACGGCAAATGCCCGGCCGGATCGTCGGACGTACCGTGGATACGGAGGGCCGGCCCGGGTTCAGCCTTACCTTGCAGGCGCGCGAACAGCATATAAGGCGCAGCAAGGCGACATCGAACATATGCACCAACCAAGGTCTGTTGGTCACCGCCGCCACCATTTACATGTCGTTGCTCGGGGCTGCCGGCCTGCAGCGCGTGGCGGCGGCAAGCTTGCAGCGCACGGCTGATTTGGTCGCGCGCCTGAGTGCGATCGCGGGAGTGAGCACTGCTTTCACCACGGCGCGTTTTCACGAGGCTGTACTGCTGCTGGATCGGCCGGTTGCGCCGGTGCTCGGCGCTCTCGCGAGCCGCGGCATCTTAGGGGGACTCGACCTCACCGACCGTTACCCTGAACTAGGCTACGCACTGCTGGTGTGCGCCACAGAAACCAAACTCGACATCGACATCGATTCGTATGCGGCTGCGCTCGCCGACATCATGCAGATGTCGCTGGCCGCCGCCTGAGAGGAAGCTATGGCCGACTTACATGCAAGAGAACCGCTGATATTCGAGCTCGGCAAACCGGGGCGGCACGCAGGCACCCAGTTCCCGCCGCGTGTGCCCGGGGCCGCCGAGATTCCCGCGCACTTGCGCCGCATCTCGCCGCCGGCGTTGCCGGAAGTATCCGAGCTGCAAGTGGTGCGCCATTTTACGCGTCTCTCGCAGATGAACTTCTCGATCGATACGCATTTCTATCCGCTTGGCTCCTGCACCATGAAATACAACCCCAAGGCATGCAATAGCTTCGCCATGCTGCCGGAATTTCTGGGGTTGCATCCGCTCGGTCCCGCGCCGCAAGGGTTCTTGGCCTGCATGTACGAGCTGCAGGAGATGCTGCAGGAAATCACCGGCATGCAGGCCGTCAGCTTGACGCCAATGGCAGGTGCACAGGGCGAGTTCGCCGGCGTTGCCATGATTCGCGCCTATCACCGCGCGCGCAATGACCTGGGCCGTACTGAAATCATCGTGCCGCAGGCCGCGCACGGCACCAATCCGGCCACAGCTGCGATGTGCGGCTGCAGCGTTAGGGAAATTCCGTGCGATGCAAACGGCGACGTGGATATCGAAGCCCTGCGCGCGGCCGTGGGCCCGGCGACGGCGGGCATCATGTTGACGAATCCGTCCACTCTCGGCGTGTTCGAGCACAGAATCGCCGAAGTTGCACGCATCGTGCACGATGCTGGCGGACTCTTGTACTACGACGGCGCCAACCTGAACGCCATTCTCGGCAAGGTTCGGCCGGGCGATATGGGGTTCGACGTCATTCACATGAACTTGCACAAGACATTCTCGACGCCGCATGGCGGCGGTGGCCCAGGGTCGGGAGCGGTGGGGGTCGGCGCTCGCCTGCGGCCATTCTTACCGATACCCATCGTCGGCAGAGAAGGCACCCGATATCGCTGGTTGACGGAGCGCGACCTGCCGCAGTCCATCGGCCGCCTGTCCGGCTTTATGGGCAATGCCGGGGTGAATCTGCGCGCCTACATTTACATGCGCCTGCTGGGCCGCGAAGGAATGGTGCGAGTCGCGGAATTCGCCACTCTCAATGCCAACTACATGCTGAAGCGGCTGCAGACCGCGGGTTTCGAGGCAGCCTATCCCACGCGCCGCGCCAGCCACGAGTTCATCATTACGCTGAAGCGTGAGAACCGCCTCTACCAGATAACAGCGATGGATGTGGCTAAGCGCCTGCTCGACTATGGCTTTCATGCGCCGACTACGTACTTCCCGTTGCTGGTCCCCGAGTGCCTGTTGATCGAACCCACGGAGACCGAGGCCAAAGAGGATTTGGACCGCTTTTGCGAGGCGATGATCGCGATCCGGCGGGAAATGGAGCAGGAGCCCGAGAAACTCTGCGCGGCTCCGCATACAATGCCGGTGCGGCGGCTGGACGACGTACGCGCAGCGAAACAGTTGGACTTGGCATGGAAACCCGCCGCTTGAATGAGCGATAGAAACAAACCGACCGGACTTACGCGACTGCTGCGCGCCTTCGGCTACTCCTTCCAGGGATTTCGACACGCTTGGCGGGAAGAAGCAGCATTCCGCCAGGAATTGCTGCTATCGCTATTGGTGATCCCCGCGGGCCTGTATCTGGGGCGCTCCGGCGTGGAACGCGCCATGCTCGTGAGTCCGATGATGCTCATATTGGTGGTCGAGATTCTCAATAGTGCTGTCGAGGCCGTGGTGGATCGCTCGGGCACCGAGCGGCACCCGCTGGCCGGCATGGCCAAGGACATGGGGTCGGCCGCGGTAATGATGAGTTTCGCCATGCTAGGAACCGTATGGCTGCTGATCTTGTCCGACCACGGGCACTCCAACACATTCTCACCCTAGGATCGGCATGCCCCGAATCGCGCTGCTTTTGACCATATTCCTTCTGTTCGCAACGCGCGCCCCAGCTGCCGCGATCACTGCGCCCGTGGCCGCTCCGCTGCCCGCGCTCCTGCAGTCGCCGGGTATTCCAAGTTCGCCCGCCAATTGGGCGCAGACCTTGGAGCGCATCGCCAGCGGTGTGGTCACCATCCAAATCGACAGCACTCGAGCATTCGACACGGAGTGGAACACGACGGCGCAGGCAACCGGCTTCGTCATCGATGCCAAGCGCGGCCTGATCTTGACGAACCGGCACGTGTTGACGCCTGGACCCGTGACTGCGCAGGCCATATTCCTCAATCGCGAGGAAGTGCAGCTGTATCCCGTGTATCGCGACCCCGTTCACGACTTCGGTATATATCACTACGATCCGGTGAAACTTAAATTCATTCAGCCCGCCGAATTACCGCTGTACCCGGCAGGAGCGGTCATCGGCCGCGAGATTCGGGTGGTCGGCAACGATGCCGGCGAACAATTGTCGATCCTTGCGGGCACCTTGGCGCGCTTGGATCGAGAGGCGCCGGAATACGGTTATGGGAAGTACAACGACTTCAACACCTTCTACTACCAGGCGGCTTCCGGCACCTCGGGCGGTTCCTCCGGCTCACCGGTCATCGACATCGAGGGCAGAGTGGTGGCGCTCAATGCGGGCGGCGCGACGGGAGCGGCCTCGAGCTTCTACCTGCCGCTGACGGCGGTCACGCGTGCGTTGAAATTCATCAACGCGGGAAAGCCCGTGCCACGTGGCACATTGGAGGTCGTATTTAAGTACACACCCTACGATGAGCTGCGGCGCTTGGGCTTGAACGCCGACACCGAAGCGCGGATGAGGAGCAGCAATGCGAAGTTGACCGGCATGCTGGTGGTCGAAGACGTACAGCCGGGATCCGGCGCCGACGGGGTACTCTCGCCCGGCGACATCCTCGTGGGCATCGACGGCAAGCCCATTGCGGAATTCTTCGCGCTCGAGGACGTGCTCGACGGCCATGTCGGTCAACAGGTCAGCGTTGAAGTACAGCGCGGCCGCGAGACTTTGCGCCACGCGTTCGATGTGCAGTCGTTGAGCGCCATCACCGCGGACGAATACATCGAATTCGGTGAAGCTGTAGTGCACACACTGTCCTACCAGCAAGCCCGCCATTTCAACGTGCCCATCAAAGGTGTGTACGTCGCCAATCCCGGGTATGTATTCGGCAGCGCCGGAATTCCGCGTGCCGCCTTGATCAGCACGTTCAACGGCAAGAAGGTCGAGAATCTCAAGGACTTTGAAGCGGCACTCGCGGATCTAGCCGATGGCGCAAGCGCGCCGGTTCGCTATGTGACGTTGGAGGACCCGCGTGCCGCGCAGCTAAAGGTCATACGCATGGACAGGCGCTGGTTTCCCGCCAGGAAATGCAAACGCGACGATGCTCTGGGCACCTGGCCTTGCACCGCCATCAGCCGCGGACCCAGCGCCACGAGCGACAAGCCGGCCTCGACGCGGTTCGCCAAGACCGGCGATCCTCGCATCGACGCGCTCGCGCCGTCGCTGGTCATGGTGAATTTCGATATGCCGTACTCGGCTTCCGGGGTCACCGAGAAAAATTATCACGGCACGGGCGTCATCGTCGATGCGCGGCGGGGTCTGGTGGCCATCGACCGCAATACGGTACCGATCTCCATGGGGGATGTGAGAATCACTTTCGCCGGCACGGTCGAAGTGCCCGGCAAAGTCGTGTTTGTCCATCCGCTGCACAATCTCGCGGTGGTTTCTTATGACCCAAAGTCCATAGGCGCAACGCCCGTACGGGCCGCGACGCTCCTTACCAAACCACTGGCAGCAGGCGACGATGTGTGGGTGGTGGGCCAGCGCGCCGATTCGAAGATCCTGTCGCAGAAGACCCAAATCTCGAGCGTCGATGTGGTGGCGTTTCCGCTGTCGCGCACGCTGCGGTTTCGCGATAGCAACCTCGAGGCCGTGAGTCTCATCAATCCGCCGACCGACTACGATGGCGTGCTCTGCGACGAAAAGGGGAATGTACTGGCATTGTGGTCGAGCTTTGCATTCGAGTCGCAGCGCGAGCTCGAGCAAGTTAACCGCGGTATGCCCGCCGAACTGGTCTCGGAAATGATCGGCGTGGTGGCCGACGGCCGACCGCTGTATTCATTCGAAGCAGAGTTCAATGTGCAGTCCTTGGCCGGTGCACGCGAGCTCGGACTACCGGATGAATGGGTGCGGCGCCTGGAGGAGCATAACCCGCAACGACGGCAAGTCCTCGGCATCGACCGGCTGGTGGCAGGCTCTCCCGCTGCGGTGCTGCTCGAGCCCGGTGATTTGTTGCTGGCCATCGACGGCAAGGTGGTGAATCGCTTCCGCGAGGTCGAGCGCGCCGTGCAAAGCCCCGAGGTCAAGGTCAGCGTCTGGCGCGACGGCAGCGAGAAGACCTTGCAGATGAAAACGGTGGCGCTCGACGGCCGTGACATCGACCGTGTATTGATTTGGGCCGGCGCCACCCTGCAAGCCCCGCATCGTGCCATGGCAGCGCAGCGCGGAATTGCGCCGTTTGGGGTGTTCGTGTCGTTCTTTTTCTACGGCTCGCCGGCGACGCACTACGGGCTGTACGCGGGCCGGCGCATCACTGAAGTCGACGGACAGCCCACGGCAGATCTGGATGCCTTCATCAGGGCGGTTAGCGGCAAACCCGATCGGGCGTCACTGCGCCTGAAGACGGTGGCCTGGAATGGCCAAACGGATGTGATTACCTTGAAGCTCGACAAGCACTACTGGCCTGCGTACGAGCTGGATAGGCAAAAAGACGGTACCTGGACCCGCACGGCGCTCGACCCACCTGAAGTTACGGCGGCGCTGGCCCCTTGACGGTCACGATGGACAATGCGTCGCGCCAGGATCTGCCGCAGGTCCTGGCAATTTACAATGAGGTCATTCGCAATTCGACTGCCGTCTATTCGGAAGAAGAGTTCACGGCGGCGCGAGGCGAGGCGTGGTTCGACGCCAAGATGGGCAATGGCTTTCCCTTGATTGTCGTGCGTGATGCGTCGGGCATCGCCGGCTTCGGCAGCTTCGGCGAGTTTCGCGCGTGGCCGTGTTACCGGCAAACGGTGGAGCACAGCGTGCATGTGCGTGCGGATCGGCGCGGCCAGGGCGTAGGAAGGGCGCTGGTGGTCGAGCTGATGGCGCGGGCCGTCGCCTCCGCAAAACACGTCATGATCGCGGGAATCGACGCCGACAATGCGGTTTCACTGCGCCTGCACCGCAGCCTTGGATTCGCCAATGTCGGCCATTTTCACGAAGTGGGTTTCAAGTTCGGGCGCTGGCTCGATTTGGCATTCATGGAATGTATCCTTTCGCCGACAAACGCTCCCTTGTGAAGTCACGCAAAGACTCCGAACGACTCAGGTAAAAGCGGAATTGCCGCACGGATGTGCTCTCTGCCCCCTAAGCGAGCTTTGCTGGTCACGCAGTCTTGATATCATGGGGTGTGGTAAGAGCTACACAGACTGAAATCGAAGAGGCCGTCGAAGCGTTGCGAGCCGGCGATTTGGTGGTGTTTCCGACCGAGACCGTCTATGGACTCGGAGCGAACGCCTCCAATCCGGCCGCCGTGCGCAAAATTTTCGAGGTCAAGGGGCGTCCGCCCGATCATCCCGTGATCGTGCACTTGGATGATCCTCGCTACCTGCATCGCTGGGTATCGGCGGTGCCGCAAGTCGCGGAGCAGCTGGCCGAGAAATTCTGGCCGGGCCCGTTGACTTTGATTTTGCCGAAGGCGGACAACGTCAACGACATCGTGACGGGCGGCCAGGACAGTATCGGTATCCGCGTGCCCTCGCATCCCATGGCGCAGCAGCTGCTGAACGCCTTCGGCGGCGGCATCGCGGCGCCATCCGCCAATCGCTATGGACGATTGAGCCCGACCAAGCCCGAACACGTGCGTGACGAGCTGGGCGGCGCCGTGAAGGTCATCTTGGATGGTGGCGACTCGCCGATCGGGCTGGAATCAACCATCGTTTCCTGTCTCGACAATCAGGCGCGCTTGTTGCGCCCCGGCTTCATCACCCGCACGCAGCTCGAGCAGGTGGTGGGGAAACTGGCGATCGGCGGATTCGCTCCGCGCGCACCGGGAGATCGAGCACTGCACTATGCGCCGTCCACTGCGCTCGAAATCGTGCCGTCAGACGATTTGGAAGTCCGTGCCGGTGAAATCACGGCGCGCGAGGAGAAGGTGGCTGTGCTCGCCATGCGGCCTCCGCAACAGACTCAGCGCCACATGACATGGATCAACGCGGGTAAGAGACCGGATATCTACGCGCACAATCTCTACAATCACCTGCGGACGCTGGACCGCGCCGGTTGCGTTAGAATTTTCGTGCAAAGCCTGCCGCCGGACGAACGCTGGGCGGCGATTCTCGACCGGCTGCAGCGCGCCAGCGGCATGGGAGATGACTCCCTAGAACTGAGTGTGAGTTAGTGCCCAAACCCATGCTCAAATCCCGCAGCGGGGTCGATGAGCCCTTGGAGCTTGACCCGGCAGCCGATCCCTTCGCGCACGCATCGATCCGCCAACTGGCGGCCCGCTATGGCTCGCCGCTGCTGGTGATCGACGCGCAGCGTGTGCGCCGGCAATATCGGCGCCTATCGGCAGCGCTTCCGGGGGTGGACCTTCACTATGCACTGAAGCCGCTGCCCCATGCTTCAGTCATCGAGACCCTGTATGCGGAAGGGGCATTCTTCGATCTCGCGACCAATGGCGAAGTGGAGTTGGTGCGCCGCCTGAAGATTCCGCCGCAGCGCTGCATCCACACTCATCCGATCAAGCGCGACAGCGATATCCGCACTGCCTTGGCTTACGGCGTCGAACGTTTCGTCATCGACAATCCCGACGAGCTGCGCAAGTTCGTGAAGTATCGCAGCCGAGCGTCCTTGCTCATTCGCGTTTCGTTCCGCAGCCTCGATGCCCGCGTCGATTTGTCGCGTAAATTCGGCTGCGAACCGCATGCAGTGCTCGACTTGTTGCGCCTGGCAGCCGATTTACGCATCCAAATCGACGGCTTTTCGTTTCACGTGGGGTCGCAGGCCGCCGGCCCGGCGATGTTCATCGAGGCCATCGCGCGTTGCGGCGAGCTGCTGCTCGCAGCGGAGAAGCTGGGTCACGCGTCCGGCATTTTGGACATCGGCGGCGGCTTTCCGGTGGATTACCTCGAGCGCAGCATGCCCATCGAGGAGTTTTGCGCGCCGATTCGCACTGCATTGCTAGAGTTGCCGCGTTCGACGCGCATCATTGCAGAGCCGGGCCGATTCATTGCTGCTCCCGCCGCCGTGGCAGTGGCGACGGTGATGGGCCGGGCGCTGCGCGGCGACCGCTGGTGGTACTACCTCGACGACGGACTGTATGGCAGCTATAGCGGGCAGCTGTACGATCACGCCAGTTACCCGGTCGAGGCGCTGGTGCCTCCAGGAAAGACCTACGCGTCGGTACTGGCGGGCCCGACCTGCGACAGCGTCGATGTCATCAATGAACACTTGGAATTGCCCCTGCTGGATGTGGGCGATCTCATACTCGGTCACGCCATGGGCGCGTACACCTGGGCTTCGGCATCGGAATTCAATTTCTTTCCTCGCGCCACCGTACTCGCGCTGGACCGCGGCCGCTTGCTGACGGATCGGGGACGCCGCTGAGCTGGAACCGCCGACAAGTGCTGCGAGCGGGGAGCGCGCTCGCCGGAGCGTCGGCGGTCGTGGTGCTGGCGCGCGGGGCGTGGGGCCGAGAGACTGCTTGCGCTCAGCGTGGTATGCCGGTCAAGGCCGCGTCGACAGGCGGTCGGATAGCGCTGCTGAATCTACACAC
>JAYTXS010000101.1:0-10485 GCA_043742845.1 Gammaproteobacteria bacterium | reverse complement strand
TAGACAGCAACTCCGCCGCCGTCGCCCCGTGGCCTGAGTAACCCGCCGTGGCGCTACGCACTCGAATCGCGGTGACGTTCATCCTGCTGCTCGCGGCGGTGCTCGCCGCGGCGCTCGGCGCCGTATCCGTGACGAACCACGGCAATGCTGAGCGCGAGGTGCAGAGGCAGCTCGACGTCGGCGTCTCGGTGTTCTCACGGCTGCTCGAAAGCAACCGTCGGCAGTTGACCCAGGCGGCGCAGGCGGTTGCGGCCGACTACGGCTTCCGTGAGGCGGTCGCGACTCGCGACACCGATACACTGGTCTCCGTGCTCGAAAATAGCGGCAAACGTATCGGCGCCGCCATGGTGGTGCTGACTTCGCTCAACGGCAACGTCATTGCTGCCTCCGGCCTGCACGTGAAAGCGGGCACGCCGTTTCCGCTCTCGCCCGAACACAGGAGCAGCATCGCCGGTGACAGCGCGACCAGCTTGATGGTCGATAACGGCCGCATCTACCAGCTGGTGACCGTGTCGGTGCGCAGCCCGCTGCCGGTGGCCTGGATCGCCATGGGCTTTGAACTCGACGCCAAGGCGGCGCGCGAGCTCGCTGATATCACAGGGCTATCGGTCACCCTATCGGTGAACTCCGCCGGGCAATGGTCGGATATGGTGAGCACCATAGCGGCCGGCGCGGACCGCCCATCCGATGTCGTTACCCGGCGCATCGAGATGTCTAAGTGGGGCAACGCCGAGGTGGTCGCCGTGTTGTCGCGCTCTTTGGCAGACGCACGCGCGCCGTTCGAACGTCTGACCAGGGTGCTGTACTTGATTGCCGCGGTCAGCTTCATCGCATCCGCAGCGGCTGCCTTCTTGCTCGCGCGCAACATCACCAGGCCGCTGCAAGATTTGACGCGGTCCGTCGATCAGATGCGCGCCGGTGCCTACGACGTGGCATTGAGCGTACAGCGGACGGATGAGCTCGGCGTGCTGGCCGAAGGCCTGCAGCTCATGCAGACGGCGGTGCAATCCCGCGATCAGTCGATCACGCGCCTGGCGTACGAAGATTCGCTCACCGGTCTTATGAATCGCACCGCATTCGGCGCGGCGTTGGGCCGAGCTTTGACGCAGGCGGGCGGCGCACCGATTGCAGTGGCGGTCATCAATCTCGACCGCTTCCGACGCATCAATGAACACCTGGGATATTCGGTGGGCGACGCCGTGCTTACCAAGATGGCAGCGCGTTTGGCGGCAGTGCCGTCGGTACATTCCGCCGTGGCGCGCCTGGCAGCGGACCAATTCGCCGCCTTCGCGCAATTACGGGATGCAGGCAGCGTGCAAGCATGGGGCACCTCGCTGGTCATGGCGCTCGCCGATCCTGTATTCGTCGAGGCGCAACCCATCGACATCACCGCAACCTTCGGGTTGGCGCTCGCGGCGCCCGGCGTCACCTCAGCCGATGAGCTGATGCGCTGCGCCGACCTGGCTTTAGAACGCGCACGTCGCGAGAAGCGCGCCCTTGCCTTGTATGAGGAGGCGCTCAAGCCCGCGGCTCGTGATCAGCTCTCGCTGCTCGGCGAATTGCGTCACGCGGTCGAGCACGATGAGCTGCGCCTGTTCTTTCAGCCGAAAATCGAATTCAAGACGGGGCGCGTCACCGGCGCCGAGGTCCTGCTTCGATGGCAGCATCCAACCCGCGGGCTGCTCAATCCGGTCGATTTCATCCCCTTCGCGGAACAGACCGGCTTTATCCGGCGCCTCACCCGCTGGACGCTGGATCGCTCCATTGCGCAAGGCGCACGCTGGCTGGCCGACGGCAAGGCCTTGGGGCTGGCGGTGAATATCAGCGCGGACGACATCGGCGACGTACGTCTGGATTCGCGCATCGCCAACATGCTGACAAGGCACCAGCTGCCGCCCGCGCTTCTGACTTTGGAAGTGACGGAGAGTGGATTCATCGAAGATCCTACGCGGGCGCTGCGCATGTTGGATGCCATCGCGGCGCTGGGCGTGAGCCTGTCAATCGATGACTTCGGCACCGGCTACTCTTCGCTTAGCCAGCTGGTACGCATGCCGGTTCACGAAATGAAAATCGACCGCAGCTTCGTACAGGGCCTGGAATCCGATCCGGAGTACGCGCCGGTCGTACGCTACGCGATCGACATGGGCCACGGGCTCGGACTCAAAGTCGTGGCTGAAGGCATCGAAACCGAAGCGGCGGCGGCTCGATTGCGCGACTTCGGCTGCGATATTGGACAGGGATATTTGTATGCCAAGCCAATGGCCCTTGGGGCATTCGAATCCTGGCTAGAAGGCAGGGAATGCGTGCCGGTTATTGCAATTCCGGTGGATTTCGAGACCGAAGAGCTGACCGACACGGTGAGCCTGGGCATCTATTGACGCGAGGGCGCGAACTTGGTTGCCGGATGCCTTAAGTCGCGTACAGTGATTTCATATGCGTATGACCACACCCAGCGGATCGATCGCGTGAACGTTCTCGGCGAAGCCTTGGATGGCCTCGGCCGCTGGTATGTGGCGCTGCCGCCATTCCTCATCATCGGATTCCTGGCCGCGCTATTCTTCCTGACGGGGGCCGGTCAGGAGCGGCTGCAGGAAGCCAGCGAGCGGCTGCAGGACTCGGCAATGCGGGAACTCGCCATCGATCAGTTACAGACCGTCATTGCCCGCTCGGTTGCCTCACAGCGCGGCTACTTGTTGACCGGCAATCAAAGATATCTCAAGAGCCACGTCAAGGTCATCGCCGATGTAGAACCCCGGCTGGAGCGGCTGCGGCTGGCCTACGAGGGATCGACATCTGCCCTCACCGACGTGCGCACGCTGCACGTGTTGATCGGCAAGCGCCTCGTGGATCTGTCCATGTTGCTGGCCATTCAGCAGTCCCAAGGCACTGCGGCGGCGGTTTCCCTGATGAAAACCAGCGTGGGCGCCGATGCCGGCGAGGCCATCACGGATATTTTGGAGAAAATGCGCAGCCGCGAAGCCGCGGAGCATAGCGAGGCGGGCGCCAATTGGTCCCGCTCAGTGGTGTTGAGCCGCTGGATCACTATCGCAGGAACACTATTCAACATGCTGCTGGTGGGTGTCGCCGCACGTCTGGTGTACATGGATATGCGCCGCCGCAACGCACAGACCGCGGAGCTGCGCGATCAGAAGCTGAAACTGGAGCGCGAGGCAGAAGAACGCAATCGCGAGCTAGTCGAGCTTTCCACTCATCTGCAGAGCGTGGCGGAACGCGAGAAGGCCAGCCTCGCCCGCGAGTTGCACGACGAGCTCGGCGGGCTATTGGTGGGCGCGCGCATGGACATATCCTGGGCCGAGCAGCACCTTGCGCAGGACGATGCCGGCATGAAGCAAAGGCTGCATCGTGTTCAGGAGAGTCTCTCCGCGGGCGTGGACCTCAAGCGGCGCATCATCGAGGAGCTGCGCCCCACGCTGTTGGACAATGTCGGATTGTTCGCCGCGTTGCGTTGGCAATTGAAGGTGACCTGCGGCAGCGCCGGCCTGCAATGCATCGAATCCTATCCGGATGAGGAGCCGAGGCTCACTTCCGAAGCGGGCATCGCACTGTTTCGCATCGCGCAGGAAGCCTTCACCAATATCCTGAAACATTCTGCGGCCAAGACCGTGGACATCACGTTGAACGTCGACACGGATGGCATCGTCATGCAGATTTCGGATGACGGCACCGGCATCCCTGCGGGACGGCTCACGGCAACGGGCTCGCACGGCTTGGCTTCCATGCGCCATCGCGTTCGCGCTTTGGGCGGCCGGCTGGACGTTAGAAGTCCAGCCTCGGGCGGTACCGTTCTGCTGGTGCAAATGCCCGCCGCGACGGCACTCGCCCACGTCGCTATCCCGGCGACGATTTAACCCGTCTGTCATCGACGCTTGCTAACGTCAGCGCAATGAAGGCTCGCGACTCACGGTCAATTGACCGAGTCCGCCTCGCCCGCCGTTGGGCAGGGGTTTATTACCTATGCGTAGCGTTTGCTGCGCCGGCATGCGCCAACCGCGACGCGCTGCGCGAGATTGTTCAGGATCAATGCGCCGCTCACTGGCTGCAACAACACAGTGCCGCGCCGTGCGAGCGTGTTGCCTTGTTGGATTCGGCCCATCTACGCGACGGCTATGCGGTGCTCGCGGATCGCAAAGGCGGCGCGCATTTTCTGCTGATACCCACCCAGACGTTGAGCGGCATGGAGAGTCCGGAACTCATCGAACCTCGCACAACCAATTATTTTGCCGCCGCTTGGGCGGCGCGCGATTTGGTGGCGGCGGTCGTCGGCCACGGCATACCTCGCGCCGCGGTCGGGATGGCGCTGAATCCAAAGCACGCCCGCACCCAGGACCAATTTCACATTCACATAGAGTGCCTACGCAAGGACGTGGCCAGGGTTCTGCAAAAGGCAGCGCCGGCGATCCGCGATTCTTGGTCGCCGTTGGCGATCGGCACGTGGTCCTATGAGGCGTTGCGGATCATGGGTAAGGATCTTGTGGGTTCAGATCCCATCACATTGCTGGCCGACAAGCTTCCCGTGTCCAGAGCATCCATGGGCGATTACACCTTGGTCGTCGCCGGCATGGATTTCAAGGAAGGACCCGGCTTCCTTGCGCTGGCAAGTACCGGACCGGCCGGCGAGCTGTTGCTGGATTCGACCTGCGCGATTGCGGCGCCGGGCATCGACTGATCAAGGCGACGCGCTTCATAAGTCTCTGTTTTCTATGTTCTTATTATTGACTGAGCATTAAGAAGTGTCCGCGGACGAAGCCGGACACGTATGCGGCACCGCTTGCGCCCTGTGGATGAGCGGTTATCCTCGTGGCCGGGGAATAATTCCCACCAAAAAAAATGAAATCCACCAACGATATCTTGCTCGCCATCGACCAAGGCACGAGTTCCACGCGAACCATTGGCTTTACGGCCTTGGGCGACGTGGCAGCGGTCGAACAGCAGAGTTTCGAGCAAATCTATCCCGGGCCCGGGTGGGTGGAACATGATGCGGAAGTCATTTGGGCGACGGTCATGTCCACCAGCCGCCGGGTCCTGCAACGCTTGAGCGAGTCCGGCCGTAAGGCGGCGGCGATCGGCATCACCAATCAGCGTGAAACCACCATTCTCTGGGACCGGCGCAACGGCGTGCCGATCTACAATGCCATCGTCTGGCAGGATCGTCGCACCGCAGAGCACTGCCGAGAACTGGCGCGGGACCACGCTCAGAGCGAAGTCAGTCGCAAAACCGGTCTGCGTCTGGACCCTTATTTTTCGGCTACCAAAATCGCATGGATATTGGATCACGTGCCGGGTGCTCGTGCGGCCGCGGTGGCTGGGCATATTGCCTTCGGCACCGTCGATAGTTTCATCATATGGCGCCTGACCAGCGGCAAGCTGCATCTGACCGACGCTACTAACGCCAGCCGGACGGCACTTTACGATATCGCCAAAGGCTGCTGGGACCCGGCGTTGTGCGAGATGTTCACCGTGCCCATGAGCGTACTGCCTGAAGTGAGGGACAGCGCCGGCAAATTCGGTGTTATCGACAAGGCAGTGCTGGGACATGCCCTGCCTATTTGCGGCGTCGCCGGCGATCAGCAAGCCGCTCTGGTCGGGCAAGCCTGCTTTGCCGCGGGTGACGTCAAGAGCACTTACGGCACCGGCGCTTTTCTCGTCCTCAACACGGCGCAACAGCTGATTCCGTCAAGAAACCGGCTGCTCAGCACCATTGCCTATCAACTGAACGGTGTAACCACCTACGCGCTGGAAGGCTCCATTTTGTCTGCGGGCGCTGCCATTCAGTGGTTGTGCGATGGCCTTGGGCTCATCTCGCAAGCATCGGATGTCGAGGCGCTGGCAGCATCGGCAACGAACAGCGGTGGCGTCTACTTGGTGCCCGCCTTCACCGGATTGGGGGCGCCCTACTGGGATCCTGATGCGCGCGGCGCCATTTTGGGGTTGACCCGTGGCTCGTCGCGTGCGCAGATCGCTCGCGCAACACTGGATAGCGTCGCCTTTCAAACCTACGATCTGCTGCATGCCATGGCGGCGGACGGCATGCGGCCCGAAACCCTCAAGGTCGATGGCGGCATGGCGCAGAACGATTTTTTCGTGCAGTGTCTAGCGGACATGCTGGGCATGCCCGTGCGGCGGCCGATGAATGCCGAATCCACCGCGTTTGGCGCCGCATGCCTGGCGGGCCTAGGCTGCGGCTTGTACACCTCGCTCGAGGACATCGCATCGCTCGGCCGCACCGAAACTCGTTTCGAACCCGGATTGCCCCTGTCTGAGCGGGACTTACAAATTTCCGGCTGGCGCGACGCAGTGCGGCGGGTAAGATCAGGCTGATGGAGCTTTCCGTGTTCATCGAGCGCTTGCGTCCCAGCGCGCTGCGCTCGGCCGGGGGCACCATCGCCCCCGGAGTCGCAGCCACGCTGATCGTGGCCCTGGCGGCCACGTACCTGTCTGACCACTACCACGCGCCGCCAGTCATTTTCGCGCTGTTGCTGGGCATGGCATTGAATCAATTGTCCGCTGAAGCACGCTACGCGCCCGGCATCAACGTTTCCGCACGCGCCTTGCTGCGAATTTGCGTCGCGCTGCTCGGGCTGCGTATCACCTTTGGTCAAATCGGTGAGCTCGGCTGGTCGACGGCAGCCATGGTCATCGTGACCGTGCCGCTCACTATCGGCTTCGGTTGGCTGCTCGCCAAGACCTTGAAGCTGGACAGCCGCTATGGCGTGCTCTCCGGCGGTGCCGTCGGGATTTGCGGAGCGTCGGCGGCGATGGCGATTGCCGTCGCGTGGCCCCGCAAGGATTCCGAGCGCGACACCGTGGTGGTCATCGCCTGCATCACGACCTACAGCACCATTGCCATGGTCCTCTATCCCGCTCTCGTCGCGCATCTGCACTTGGATCCCGTTCAGACCGGGCGATTCCTTGGCGGCTCGATCCACGATGTGGCGCAGGTGGTAGCGGCCGGCTATGCCTCCTCGCCGCAGGCTGGCGGCGCGGCGACCATCGTCAAGCTCATGCGCGTGGCCATGCTGTTGCCCGTGGTATTGGTCATCACGCTCATTGCGGCACGCAGTGTCGATGCGCAGCAGCCGAAGACGAAAGTCGTGCTGCTGCCGGGCTTTCTCATCGCATTTGTCGTACTCGCAGCACTCAACGGCTTTTCGCTGGTCGCCAAGCCGCTCGTGTCGGTCCTCACTGAGTTATCGAAGTGGCTGCTGGTTACGTCCGTCGCCGCCTTGGGGATGAAAACTTCGCTGCGGGAAATGATGGCCGTGGGCACGACATGCGTTGCGCTGATCGCGGCCGAGACCGTCTTCCTCGGCCTGTTGGTGCTGAGCTGGGTTCTGCTGACCGCCGCGCCGCCGGTGCGTTCCGCAGAGCTTGTGACCATCTCCGCTGACTCCCGCGCAGCGCAGGCCGACGCCATTGTCGCTGCTGCCATGCAGTCGCACCAGATTCCGGGAGTGTGTCTGGGCGTCATTAAAAACGGCCACCTCATCAAGGCAAGCGGGTATGGCTTTGCCAATGTGGAACTCAAAGTCCCGATATCGCAAACCTCCCTGTTTCAATCCGGATCGGTGGCCAAGCAATTCACGGCCGCCGCCATCATGATGCTGGTCGAGGAACGCAAGATCGGGCTTGATGAGCCCCTGATCAAGTACTTCCCGGAGGCGCACGCGGCTGCATGGAGAGACGTCACTGTGCGCCAGCTGCTCACGCACACATCGGGTATTCCCGATATCTTCGGCGAGCATGACGAGGATTCCTATACGAAGGGGATTCTCGATTTTCATCACGATTACACCGAAGAAGAGTTGCTGCAACGCTACTTGACGTTGACGCTCGATTTCAAACCCGGCGACAAGTGGAATTACTCCAACACGGGTTACGAACTGTTAGGTTTTCTCATCCATCGCGTGTCGGGCATGTTCTACGGTGATTTTCTGCAGAAGCGGGTCTTCGGTCCGCTCGGCATGACCTCCACCCGCATCATCAGCGAGCAAGATATCGTTCCCAACCGCGTCAGCGGTTATCGGATCATCGACGGGCAGCTGAAAAATCAGGAATGGATTGCGCCCTCGTTGAACACACTGGCGGACGGCGGCCTGTATATCAATCTCATCGATCTGGCCAAATGGGATGCCGCGCTATATACCGACCAAGTTCTGTCCCGCTCCGCATTGAAGCAAATGTGGACGCCGGTTCGGCTGAATTCGGGCGAAACCTATCCTTATGGATTTGGCTGGAGTTTAGGCTCCATCGACGGCCACGCCGTGCAATCTCATACGGGCAGCAATCAGGGCTTCTGGATCAGCATCTCGCGCTACGTGGATGATGCGCTGACGGTCGTTGTGCTCACGAATCTTGACGAATCCCACTCGGTGACCCTGGGGATTGCGAATCCCGTAGCCTCGCTCTACCTGGCGCGTAAATGAGGTATTGTTTCGTCAATGAACCCCAAGACCCATACGCGAATTCTCGCCATCGACGTCGGCGGAAGTCATGTGAAAACCCGCGTCTTCGGCCGCCGCGAGATGCGCCAGTTCGACTCCGGGCCGCAGCTGACGCCCGGAAAAATGGTGGAACTGATCCATCAACTCACCGGCGATTGGAAATATGACGCCGTCTCGATCGGTTATCCCGGCGTGGTGCTGCACGGCAAAGTCATCGCCGAGCCTTATAATCTAGGGTCCGGCTGGGTTGGCTTCGATTTTCGCAAGGCGTTTGGTAGGCCCACGCGGGTCATGAACGATGCGGCGATGCAGGCCCTCGGCAGCTATGAGGGCGGCCGCATGTTATTTCTCGGCCTCGGCACGGGTCTCGGCTCCGCTCTGATCGTGGATGGCATCGTGGCGCCCATGGAGCTAGCGCATCTGCCCTTCAAGAAGGGACGCAGCTACGAAGATTATGTCGGGGACCGAGGCCTGCGGCGGCTGGGCCCCAAGAAGTGGCGCCGCAACGTCAAGGAGATCGTGGAACGTCTGAGCACCGTGCTCGAGGCCGACTACGTCGTCATCGGCGGCGGCAACGCGCGCAAGCTCAAGCGACTGCCGAAAAATGCGCGGCTCGGCAATAACGACTTTGCATTCGTCGGAGGTTTTCGAGTGTGGCGAGACGCGCGTTTCACATCAAAGTGAACGGTCAGTGCGACTGTCGCCCAGGAATTGAGCGTGGGATTTAGATTACGGGCACTGGGGGTGCATTTGCTTGCGAGCGCCGCTGCAATGGCTCTGATACTCGGCACTCTCTACTTCGGATGGTATCACTGGCCGGGCTGGTTCCTCGCTGATGCAGGCCAGGTGGTTATGGTCATGGTGGCAGTGGGGGTGTTCGCCGGCCCACTGTTGACCTTTGTCATCGCAGGCGCGGCCAAGCCGCGGCGCGTCCTCATGCGCGACATCGTCGCCATCGTCGCGGTTCAACTCTTGGCGATGACCTATGGCGCGTTGCTCCTATGGCACGGCAGGCCGCTCTACTATGCTTTTTCCGAGAGCGTACTGCAGCTGGTGCAGGCTTACGATATCGACACCGATCAGGCGCAACTCGGCCGGCGCCAGAATCCGCAGTTAGCTCCGTATTGGTACAGCCTGCCACGCTGGATTTGGGCGCCGTTACCGAAGGATCCGGCCACCCAGCAAATGATCGTCGCAGCGGCTGTCACCGGCGGCGATGACGTGATCTCCATGCCGCGCTATTTCAAGCCCTGGGACGAAGGCCTGTCGGAACTTCGCTCACGCCTGAAGAAGGTGGGCGATGTCGGCTACTTCGTCAGTAAGGACAAGAAAGCGCTCGAAGAACGCATGCGCGCCGCCGGCTACGCTACGGATCAAGCGAATTCCATTCCTCTGACCGGAAGGGGCCAACCCCTGCTCGCGGTATTCGATCCGGCCAGCGTGAAGATCGTTGCAATCTTCACGGCTCGTTAGAGTCGAACGCTCAGTACCGCCAGCTCGTGACATCTGCTCCGACAGGAGCCGAGGCGGCAATGCGCTGCAGAATAACGGGAAGATACTGGAAATTGTAGTGCAGACGGGAATAGGCGTTGGCCAGGTTCGGGTCGCCGTTCCAGCAATGCTCGGCCCGGTCGCCATACGCTACCGTACCCTCGTATTTTGGCTGTAAGGCCTCGAGCCGCTCTTGGGCGAAGTACACCGAATCGGTCAGGTAGTAATTGTCGCCGTTGCCCACGTAGACGTGGATTTTGCCTTTGAGCTTGGACGCGAGCGCAGCCCAATCGCGGGAGATGATGTATGACAGGTCGAAATGATCGCGCCAGTAGTTCGCCACGGTCTTGTCGATCTTGCCGGTGACCTTGTCGAATATGGGCTGCGGATAGCCATCCGCGCCCACCGGACCGAACACTGCCTGCCAGATGTCGTACTGTCCGCCCGAGCGGCTATGGTCTCCCTGCGCCAACTCCATATAGTTGGCGTCGCGTTGGGTCGCAAACACTTCTCCCAGGTAATTGCGAAACGC
>JAYTXS010000100.1:0-6725 GCA_043742845.1 Gammaproteobacteria bacterium | reverse complement strand
AACTTCCAGAATGGGGTCTTTATTGCGTTCGCAGGCGGTGGAGAAGGGGAGCATAGTGCCTCGATTTACGGTCGTTGCCCTATTTTAAGCGCGCGGCGTCGCTGGCGAACAATGAATTTGCCGTTGGCCCCTATCGATTCGATCCGCGGCTGTTTACAACGATTGCCCGCCCGAAATCGCGGCGGCGTTGAAACTGCTAAAGTGTCGGCCCCCCCCCAGTCGGTTGGCTTTCCAAGGAGATTCTCGATGTCGATCTCGATATACGATTTTTCGATTCCGGTATTGATCCGCGGCTTAACGAATGTGTCGGCCGTTCTCGACAAGGCGGCGGCGCATGCAACGGCGAAGAAATTCGATTCCGCGGTGCTCACACAGGCACGCCTGTTTCCCGATATGTATCCGCTGGTGCGGCAAGTGCAGATTGCCTGCGATACCGCCAAAGGGGCGGGTGCGCGCTTGGCGGGGATCGATCCCCCCAAACATGAAGACACCGAAACGACCTTTGCCGACCTCACGGCACGCATCGCCAAGACGGTGGACTTTCTGAAGACCGTGACCGCGGCGCAGTTGAAGGACGCGGAGACCCGCAACGTCGAACTCAAGTTTCCGAGCGGCAGCTGGAAATTCACGGGACTCGCCTATTTGACCGACTTCGTGTTGCCGAACTTCTATTTTCACGAGGCCATGGTGTACGCATTGCTGCGTAAGAACGGCGTTGAAATCGGCAAGGGCGATTTTCTGGGGGCCCTGCAGTAGCTTAGGTCATTCGGCAGCGGCATCAGGCCGGCAGCGCGCTCCGGCGCGGCCTATCGCGGCCCGGCCTATCGCGGCCCGGCCTATCGCGGCGCGGCCTATCGCGGGCCCGGCCGATCGGTGCCGGCAGCAGCTGTTACGGCTGCTGCCGGCACAGGTAGCGAGCGCTAGCTGAGTGATTCGACCAGCTGCTCGATGCGCACGAACAATTTCTCCTCAGTGCGTGCGTCGTGCGTGAAGCGCAGTTTCAAGGGACCGTCGAGTCGATATTCCTTCGGTCTTCCCTGAATCAATTTGAGCACACGCTTCGGATCGACCTTGTTCGCCTCTTCGAATATGAAGTAACCGCTGGTTGCGCCGGCATCGATCTTGCGGATGCCGAGTTCCGCGGCCCGCAGTTTGAGCCGAGTCGCGCGAAACAGCGACTGCGCATACTCCGGCATGGGCCCGAAACGGTCGATCATTTCGACTTTCAATTCGTCGAGTTCGTCGCGCGACTCAGCGCTGGCAATGCGCTTGTACAACACCAGCCGGAGATGCACGTCGGGGACGTAGTCCGCGGGGATGAGCACAGGCACATGCAGTTCCACTTCAGGTCCTGCGTCGATCGGCCGTTCGAGATCGGCCTGCTTGCCGGCCTTCAGTGCCGCCACCGCGCGTTCCAGCAATTCCATGTACAGGGTGTAGCCGATTTCCTCGATTTGGCCGCTTTGCTCGTCGCCCAATAGCTCGCCGGCGCCGCGAATTTCCAGATCGTGGGTGGCCAGGGTGAATCCGGCGCCGAGTTCCTCGAGAGCCTCCAGAGCCTCCAGCCGCTTGATGGCATCGGCCGTCATAGCCTTGCGCGGCGGGGTAATCAAATAAGCATAGGCGCGATGATGAGATCGCCCGACGCGCCCGCGCAATTGGTGGATTTGCGCCAGGCCGAATCGATCCGCACGGTCAATGATAATGGTGTTCGCGGTCGGCACATCGATGCCGCTCTCGATGATGGTGGTGCAGACCAATACGTTGAAACGCCGATGATAGAAATCGAGCATGAGCTGCTCCAGATCGCGCTCGCGCATCTGGCCGTGACCGACCGCGACATTCGCTTCGGGCACCAGTTCTCGAATCGCCTGCGCCGTCTTCTCGATGGTCTCAATCGTGTTGTGCACGTAGTAA
Source organism: Gammaproteobacteria bacterium (assembly GCA_043742845.1). Taxonomy (GTDB): domain Bacteria; phylum Pseudomonadota; class Gammaproteobacteria; order Steroidobacterales; family Steroidobacteraceae; genus Bog-1198. The sequence continues at coordinate 4,808 of JAYTXS010000100.1, read as the reverse complement.
ATCTGGCCGCCGCGGCGGATTTCACGCAACGCGGCCTCGCGCACAACGGATTCGTTCCACTCCAGCACAAAAGTCTTTACGGCAAGGCGCTCGGCGGGCGGTGTCGTGATCAGGGACAGGTCGCGCAATCCGCCCATGGCCATGTTCAGAGTCCGCGGAATCGGCGTTGCCGTCAGCGTCAGCACATCGACCTCGGTGCGCAGCGCCTTGAGTCTTTCCTTGTCGCGCACGCCGAAGCGGTGTTCCTCGTCGATCACGACCAGGCCCAAATCCTTGAAGCGCGCCTTGCCCTGTAGCAAGCGCTGCGTGGCGATAACGATGTCGACGCTGCCCGCGGCGACACCCTCGAGTATCGCCTGGGCTTCCTTGTTGCTGCGAAAGCGCGACAGACTCTCGACCCGCACCGGCCAGTCGGCGAAGCGGTCGATGAATGTCGTGTAGTGCTGTTGAGCGAGCAGAGTTGTCGGGACCAGTACGGCGACCTGCTTGCCGGCCTGCACTGCCACGAAGGCCGCGCGCAACGCAACCTCGGTTTTGCCGAAGCCGACGTCGCCGCAAATGACCCGGTCCATCGGCTTGTCGGATTTGAGGTCGGCCACCACCTGTTCGATGGCCGCGGCTTGATCTGCGGTCTCCTCGAATGGGAAGCCGGCTTGAAAGGCGCGATACTCGCCCTCGCCGGCGAGCATTTGCGTGCCCTTGCGTGCGGCGCGGCGCGAATACAAATCCAAGAGTTCCGCTGCGACGTCGCGAATGCGCGCTGCGGCCTTGCGGCGGGCTTTCTGCCATTGTTCACCGCCCAGCTTGTGCAGCGGCGCAGTTTCGGCAGGCGCGCCGGTATAGCGCGACACCAGATACAGCGCCTGAACCGGAACATACAGCTTGTCGCCGTCCGCATATTCGAGCACCAGAAATTCGCCGGTGTAGCCCGCGACGTCCATGGTTTGCAGCCCGACGTAACGTCCGACTCCATAAGATTCGTGCACCACCGGCGCGCCGATGCGCAGATCCGTCAGTTCTTTGAGGATTTTCGCCGGATCGCGCTCGGCGCGGCGGCGGCGGCGTTCCTGCCGCGCGCGATCGCCGAACAGCTGCGCCTCGGTGAGGATTTCCAACGCCGGCGTCTCGAGCTTGAGCCCCGAAACGGCGGCCGATACCGTGATTCCCAGCGTCTGCGAACTGCCGATGAAGCTCGCGAAATTGTCGAAGATCTTCGCCTGAATTTCGCGCCCGCGCAGCAGATCCAGCAGCAGTTCGCGGCGCCCGGCAGATTCCGCCGCGAGCAAAATTCGCGCCGGGCTCGAGTGAATGTAGGACACCAATTCCGCCGCCGGCTGCTCGGCGCGCGGGTCGATGCGCACCGCTGACGGCGCCGCGCTTGGAAAATTCTGCACGGGCGCCGCGGTCTCGGGCGGCCATTCGAAGCCATGCAGCTGCACCTGCGGCCAGACGGCGTAGGAGGCCGCGAATTGCGCCGGAGTCAAATACACTTCTGCGGGATCCAAGATCGGCCGGTGGCGATCATGCCGTAATTGTTCATGGCGTTCTACGATGCCGTTCCACAGTTGATGCACGGTCGAGGCCGCATCGTTCACGTCGATGAGGATGCTGTCCGGCGGCAGATACTCGAATAGATGCGAAGTGCGATCGAAGAACAGGGGCAAGAAGAACTCGATGCCGCCGGGGGCTATGCCCTGACTTACATCACGATAGATTGCTTGCTCGGACAGATCGCCGGTGAAGCGCAGGCGGTAGCGGCGGCGGAACTCGCGTACCGCGTCGGGATTGAGCGGAGTTTCGCGCGCCGGCAGCAAGTGGATGCGATCCAGCTTGTCCAGCGAGCGCTGTGTGTCCGGATCGAAGCGGCGAATGCTATCGACATCGCGATCCAGCAGGTCGATGCGAAACGGAGTGTCCGATCCCATGGGAAAGACATCCACCAGCGAACCGCGCACTGCGAATTCGCCGTGCGCCACTACCTGCGTGACGGCGGCATAGCCCGCGAGCGCCAGTTGCGCGCGCAGTGCATCCAGATCCAGTGTCTCGCCCACGTGCACTTTGAGGGAGTAGGCCTCGACGTAGCTGCGGGGTGCGAGCCGCTGCAGCAGAGTATCGACAGCCACCAGCCAGACGCCCTGGCGGGCGCGCGGCAACTCCGCCAAGGTGGCGAGCCGGGCCGAGGTGATATCCGGATGCGCGGAGAAGCTGTCGTAGGGCAACGTTTCCAAATCGGGAAACACCCGAGCGCCTAAGGTAGCTCCTGCGAAGAACTTGATTTCGTCGCTCAAGGCCTCTGCATCGCGCGTGTTTTGCGCGATGACGATGAGAGGGCCCTTTGTCTGCGCCGCCGCCTCGGCAATGGCAAGCGCCGCCGCGGCGCCGTAAAGCTTGCCCCATTTAACCGCGGGCGCCGCGGCGGAGGGGAGGTTGGGTTTGAGTAGGGTCATCGCACCTTAAGAAATAAAACGAATAAACGCCCGCCGCGAACCAGTCGCGGTGGGCGTGAAGCAAGGCCGTCGGAATCTTACGCGATTTTGCTTTCGGAGGTCGCGGTGACGCTGTGGATCACATGGGTTGCTTCGAAATACACCACGAAGCCCGGATATTCCCAACGGGAAATCGGCGGTTTACCGACAGCGGGCACCTTGGTCACCGGCGCCCCGAATTTGTTGGCAACTTGGTCCATGGTCATGCCGCGCGCGGGCGTGGCCACATCGGACTCTTTAACGGCGATACCGCTGTCGACCGCAATGGTCTCGGCCCCCGCGAGGCCGCTGGCGAACACTGCCGCGAGCAGTAGGCTTTGATACCTCATGGCGCACCTCATTTGCTTACCCCATCCTTACTAGGAACTTTTGGCCACCTCAAACTATAGCATCCCCGCGGGGCCCAATACTTGACCCAATTAACACTCTGATTGTATTGCCAATTGTGATTTAATCGCCGCGCATGTTCCAGCCCGTACCGATTTTCGTGGGCCTGCGCTATTCGCTGGCCCGCGAGCATAGCTTTTTCGTCTCGTTCATCACCTGGGTGTCTCTATTGGGGGTCGCCCTGGGGGTGGCTGCCCTGATTACGGTGCTGTCGGTGATGAACGGCCTGGAATCCGAATTGCGCAACCGTCTGCTCAGCCTCACAGCACACGCCAGCTTGAATGCCTCCGGAGCACCCATCATCGACTGGCAGGCCCGCATCCAGCAACTGCAAGGGTCCCCTGGACTGGTGGGTGCGGCGCCGTTTCTCGATACCGACGCCATGTTGAGCCGGCAGCAGGCGATGAGCGGGGCGATCGTGCGCGGCATCGATCCTTTGCTCGAACCTGCAGTGTCTTCCATTGGGGACGCCATGCGCGAGGGCAAGCTCAGCGACCTCACGCCGGGATCGAATCGGATCATTTTGGGCCGCATGCTGGCTTACCAACTGCAGGTAGGGGTGGGCGATTCGGTGACCGTGATGATTCCCGGCAACGCGGCAAATAGCGCGGGCAGGAGCGATGCCATCGTGCCGCGGCTGCAAGATTTTCACGTGGCGGGGATTTTCGAAGTTGGCTTGCAAGAGCACGACAGTGTGTTGGCGCTGATCAACCTCGCCGACGCCGAGGCGTTCCGCAGCATGGCCGGTCCCGGCGGGATACGGCTAAAGTTCCTCGACGTGCTGCAGGCCCCCGAGCTCGCGCGAGCGGCCGCCGCGCGGCTCGCACCCGGACTCAATGTGCGCGACTGGAGCGAAGAGAATCAGGCGTACTTTCGCGCCATCCGCATCGAAAAGACCATGATGGGATTGATCCTGTTGTTAATCGTCGCCGTTGCCGTGTTCAACATCGTCGCGACGCTGATCATGGTGGTGAACGACAAGCGCACCGACATCGCCATCCTGCGCACGTTGGGCTTGAGCCCGCGCGGCGTGGTGGCGGTGTTCATGACACAGGGGGTGCTCATCGGCTGGATCGGCGCGGCTGTCGGTGTGGCGCTTGGCCTTGCTCTGGGCCTCAACGTGGATGTCATCGTCCCCTTTCTCGAGCAACACCTCGGGTTTCACATCATGGATCCCGACGTCTACTACATCGCCGGCCTGCCGAGTGAAGTGCACACGGGCGATGTGGTGAGAATCGGCATGGCCGCGCTGATTTTGACGCTGCTCGCCACGGTCTATCCCGCTCTGCAAGCGGCGCGCACTCAACCTGCCGAAGCGTTGCGCTACGAATGACGCGCGACCGGTACGAATGACGCACGACCGGTACGAATGATGCGTTACTGGTACGAAGGATTCGTTGGGTTACGTTATCTGCGTGCATCGCCCAAGCACGGCTCCGTGTCGCTGATTGCGGGCATCGCGATATTCGGCTTGAGTTTGGGCGTCGCCGTACTGATCGTGGTGTTGTCGGTCATGAATGGCTTCGAAGAGGTTCTGCGAACCCGGATCTTGAGCCTGACCGCGCACGCAACCATTTCCACGCTCGATGGGCGGATTGCGAATTGGCGGCCGGACATCGCCAAGCTCGCGCACTTCCCGGGCATTGAGGGTGTCGCGCCCTACATCGAGGAGCAGGGCATGCTGATCCACGGCGAGCGCTCGTCCGGGGTGCTGCTGCGCGGCGTGCTGTCGCAGCCGGAACAGCGCGTCGTCGATTTGCAGCCGCATTTGTTGAGCGGCCGAATGAGCGATCTGGTCGAAGGAAAGTATCGCGTCATTTTGGGTCAAGCCCTGGCCGAGGAACTGGGCGCGAAGGTCGGCGATCGGGTGGTACTGTTGGTGGCCATGGGGGACGTCACCCCGGTCGGGGTGATCCCGCGCATGCGCGCCTTCGA
>JAYTXS010000099.1:0-4247 GCA_043742845.1 Gammaproteobacteria bacterium | reverse complement strand
CCGGTGGGACTCACGAAGAATCGCTGCGCATCGCGTCGCACGCTGACGTTTCCGGAGGTGCCGTGACTCAATCCGCGACGCGACAGCTCTCGGCAGCCTCCAATCACGGCTTCGCGCAACGCCACGTCCGACATTCCGGCGTGCCGCGACGCTCCCTTGTGATGTGCCGCTGCGGCCCGGTCCGTCAAGCGGCTTCTCGCCGCTCTGGAAACAGACTGAGCAGGCCGGCCGGCGAGGCGGGACAGATGCCGCGCTCAGTAATTAAACCGGTCATCAGCCTCGCAGGCGTCACATCGAAGCCTAGGTTCAGCGCCGCACTGCCCTCAGGCACGATTCTGACGGTCTCGATGTCGCCGCGCGAAGTTCGGCCGGTGATATGGGTGAGCTCGGTCGGCGACCGTTCCTCGATCGGGATATCGGAACCCCGATGCAGCGACCAGTCGATGGTGCTCGACGGCAGCGCCGCATAGAAGGGCACGCCGGTATCGAACGCGGCCAGCGCTTTGAGGTACGTGCCTATTTTGTTGCACACATCGCCGCCCGCCGTGGTCCGATCGCTGCCGACGATGACCATCTGCACGCGGCCATGTTGCATGAGGTGCCCGCCGAGATTGTCGGCGATCACCGTGTGCGGGACTCCGTGCGCATCGAGCTCGAAGGCCGTCAATGCCGCCCCCTGATTTCGCGGACGGGTCTCGTCCACCCACACATGCACGGCAATACCGGCATCGTGGGCCATGTAAATGGGTGACAGCGCCGTGCCCCAGTCGACGCAGGCAAGCCAACCGGCGTTGCAATGCGTGAGTATGTTCACTGGGCGCCCGCGGCTTGCAGACAATCCACGAAGTACCGCAAGGCCATGGACTCCGATCAATCGGCATTGTTCAACGGAGGCATCGCAGAGGGCCGCGGCCTCTCGGTAGGCCACCGCGGCTCTCTCCTTGGGCGGGACCTCTAGAAGCGCGTCACGCATTCGTCGCAACGCCCACGCCAGGTCGACGGCCGTTGGACGCGTCGCCTGCAACTTCGCGGCCGCCGCCTCAAGAGAGGCCTCCGACGGGTCCGACCTTGCGGCAAGGGCGATGCCATAGGCCGCGGTCGCCCCGATCAAAGGCGCACCGCGCACCACCATCGTCCTGATGGCATCCGCGGCGGCGTCGAGGGTGTCGAGATCGATGGTCGCGAATGCGAACGGCAGTTGGGTCTGATCGATGACGCGCACTGTTCCGCCCGCGGTGGACCAAATGCTGCGATAAGGTGTACCCGATATTCTCATTGGCCCCCGGCGCCGACTATGGCACCCGCGCTCCTGCTCATTGTCGAGTACGAAGGATACAATGGTACGCCAACGCCGGCATCCGGATACTTGTCCTGCTCAGCCTTCTCGACCAACCGCGCAACCGGCGCGAGGATTCTCGAGCCCCGGCTCCTGACTTCAAGCGCCGCGATTCCACCACCATCCGGCACCGAACAGCGCCACCATCGTCACGGACGATGCCAGCTTGATCATTGTCCCGAAGAGCAGCCCGATCCAGGCGCTCACGCCCACCTGCGTTGAGCGCAGGACGCTGTTGCCGGCGGCTAGCTCACCGAGTAGGGCGCCGAGGAATGGTCCAAGCAATAGGCCGGGCAATCCGAAAAAGAGGCCGATCACGGTGCCCAATAGGGCGCCCCACACGGCACGTCGGCTGGCCCCGACACGCTTTGCGCCTAACGCCCCTGCGAGTAAGTCCATTGTCATCCCGACGACGCCGACAATTGCGATGCCGGTCAGCCACCACAGGCCCAAGTGCTTGTAGTGGTCCACGCCAGCGGCTAGCCAGATGCCGCCGAAAATCAAGGGAACTCCGGGCAGCGCCGGCACGATTGCACCGATCAAGCCCGCCACGATCAAGAGGGTGGATATCACATACAAGAAGCTATTCATCGCCAATGATGGCTACGCCGCTGTCATGCATGGGCCGATCCTTACGCGCGATGCGGGCCGCTATCGGACGTATTTCCCGGCCGTGGACCTCATTGCGCCCTGAGTAATCCGGATACATCCTTGACAACTCTTCAGTGCAATTGCGTCAGCCAGGTAATTACATCCGCCTGCAGTTCAATGCGGCTACCGGACCAACCATGGTCTGTCGCTACGTGCTTTGCGTTCACGTGATGGCCACCCTTTGCCCGAATGGTCCGCACCAGTTCATCGGCGCGTTGCGCAAGGCCGTCGTCTGACGTCAAGACGAGCAGCGGCGTCTGTGTAAGCTTCGGGGCAGCGGCGGCAAATGAAAGGCCAACGGTATGCGCCGCCAGATCATTCGCCATGCTTTCCGCAGTTACGCCGGAGAGTGCCTCCATATTGTCCGCCATATCAGCGACCACTTCGCCGTGCTTCTTTGATGCATCGCTCGACATGTCCCACGCGGAAATCAGGATCGCGCCTGCGAGGTCGTGATCCACGCTCGCGACTTGCACTGCGATGCCCCCGCCCATGCTGTGCCCGGCGACGACGATGCGATTCGGGTCAAGGTCAAGTAATGCAGCCGTCTTCGGATCCCTCAGATAGATCAGCACCGCCATGGCATCCTCAATGCTGCCTGGAAAGCTGAAGGCACCCGGACTTCCCCAAGAGCCACGATAATTGAACGTGACTGCGATCCAGCCGGCTCGCCGTACGGCCTGTGCCAGATCGAGGTTCTTCTCATTTCCCGGCAGTCCATGGCAGATGACCAAGGCTGGATGAGGCCCCTGACCGCCAGGAAGGTACGCTACTGCGTTGATGGCGACGCCGTGGCTCGGAATATGCAAAACGCTCATCTTTGCGGGGTACCGCTTATCCGGCAGAGGGTCGGTGTAGATCGAGGCAGGAATTTTGGCGGCGAAGGCGACCGACGACCACAGAACTACGCCAAGGCTGGCAAGAATGAAGGCGCGCATTTCGAATTTCCCTGTGGGCGTGTTCAAACGTACTTCACAAGCCGACTCTAGCAGCCTCTGCGCTTCACCGCATGGAATGCGATCAGTATGACTTTAGAGCAGCCCTCGAGTCCGTGCGCGGCTGGCTCAGTATGTCAAGGTGGAGGGTTCGACGCTCTCTCTCTCAGAGGGTTGCGCAATGCCTGAATATAAGTCGTCCTCACGAATTCGACAAACCTACCCCAGCCGAAGTGCTCCGCTGCGAAAGCTTTGGCAGCGCGTCCGATCATGGCCGCCTGCGCGCCGGAGGCGCAGGCGGCCAACAGCGCATCGCTCATTGCGGCTGCATTGGGCTCGCTCAGGAACGCCCGAGTATCATTCAAAAGCGGTTCGTGCGCGTTCCCGCGCGTTGCTACGATGGGTTTGCCCGACGCCATGTAATCGAACAGCTTCAACGGCACGTTGTCCGCGCTCACCCTCGGTAACACCAGATAATCGGCAAGCTGCAAATACTCCGGTATTCTCTCCCGCGGCTGACGGGGAACGATGAATACTTGCTGCTCCCTAAGGGTAGATCGCTGTCCGGCATGAGTCAGCATTTCCTGGCGGGTCGCGCCGACGCAAACCAGTGCAAGATCGGGACGCGACCGGCGTGCGATCCTGAAAGCCTCCATTAGCAGATCTATGCCCTGATAGGAGGCGAAATTGCCGCTGTAAAGAACCACGTGCTGATCGGGCTGTAGCCCCAGTTCCGTTCGCACCGCGATCGCGCGCGCGCTGTCGACCCGGCTACCCTGAGCCGGATAAGCCCATTGCCTGACCCGCGCATCGGGAACCTGGCGAACAACGTATTCTCCCAAGCCGCTGCTGCATATGACCCCTGCGGCGGTCGAGATCACGTGCTTTTCGGCCGCTGATATCAATCTATGCATGAAGCGCGGCCTGAAAATCCACTTTCTCGCCAGTTCCACCGGGATAGCGGAGGCCATGTCGTAAAGGAACGGCTGCCCCAGTGGCGGGCAAATTACCGAGGCCATGTAAGCGGCTTCTTCGACGGCGTGCACGAGATCGTAGTTTCCCGCGCGTACCAAGCTCGTGAACGACTGCCAAAGGCTTGCGTCCAGAACGAGCTTGCGCCAGGAAAATCCGATCGGCACATGCTTCAGTCCCAAAGGGTTCCGGCTCCGCAGCACGCTGACTCGTGGGATCGAGACGTCTGCGCCTATCGGGAATGACAGCACATCGACGCTAACTCCGAGCTCGCTCAACGCCTGCGCGACATACCGAATCGCAATCGGCGTCCCGCGATCCTCGTAAAAGGGCTGAGGTGTAACGACCAATAC
>JAYTXS010000098.1:0-3629 GCA_043742845.1 Gammaproteobacteria bacterium | reverse complement strand
TGCGCATAGTCCTACGCTGAGTGTGGCCAGAAGTGTGACCGTGAAGCGCATCAGACCCGCCTTTGGGCATAGCCGCCGCGCCCGGCGCGGATGACGGCGAGGCTGCCCAAGAAATAAACCACGGCAGCAGCGGCGGCCGCGGGTAATGAGGCAGTCAGATAGGGATACGGCGCCGCAGAGCCATAGCTCAATGGATTGAGAAGGGCGACGTACGTCGCACAGCCGGCGCCGAGCGCCGCCATCGCCGCGGGGTTGATGCCGTTCCAGAAGAAATAGGGCTGCCCCGGTCCATCCGTATAGATTGCACGGATGTCGATGCGGCCGCGGCGCAGCACGAAGTAGTCCACGATTTGGATGCCGCATAGCGGAGCAAACGCGACGGCGATCAGCGCGAGAAAGTTGCCGAACTTGGCGAAGAACAATTCCGGAATAAAGATACCGACCAGCGCGACCGGCGCAATCGTCAGCGCTAATAGCGTGGTCCACTGGCGCTGCTGCAACGCCGAGAAATTACGCAGGCCGATGGCCGAGGCGTAGATGCCGGCGGTCGTCGTGCCGAAATTTGCCGCTGTCACGAATGTCAGGGAAATGATTGCATAGGTTGGGCCGCCGACGATTCGCAGCCATTCGGTGGGATCGGATGATTTGAGCACGAGCGCCCCCGCCAGACCGATCAAACTCAACAAGGGAACCGGCGCTGCCATGCCCAGCATCACCGGCAACACGATGCTGCGGCCGTTTGGAGCCATGCGAATCATCGCGCCAATGTAGGGCCACCATGACAACGTGGCTCCGATTCCAAGTTCGATTCCGGTGGTGTAGTTCCATAGGCGACTGGGGCTGGCACTGGCAGGCTGGGCCGCTACAAGCTCCGGCCAGCGGTGCGATACGAGCAGGTACAGCATCCAGAGCCCGATGAACACGTGCCCGACCAGGATGTTGGACATCAATGACACTCCGGTTGCGCCGCGGCGCAAGGCCGTGAATATGATTGCGCAGGCAAGCACGGTCAGGGCAGGCACCAACGCCGTGCTATGCGATCCGGGTTTGATGACGCCCAGCGCCGCACCGAGCTGCACCGCGGACTTGGCAAAGAAAATGATCAGCAGAGAATTCCAACCGATGATGGAGACGGCCTGCAGGGCCGCCGGCACCACCCAGCCGCGCGACCCAAATTGCGGCTTGGTGGCCGCAACGGAATCGATGCCGAAGCGCACGCAGGTGGGACCCGCCGCCAGCAGCACGAGGAGCATGCCGATCATGCAGCCCCCCGCCAAGGCCAGGCCGCCGCGGACAAAGCCAAGATAGCCGGCGACCGATTCGCCAATGAGATAGCACCACGTGGCCGCCGCCGTCGTTGCGAGCGTGAGGGTCAATCGCGCCGGCCCCCAGGTCCGTTCTTTGGGGAGCAGCGGCCAAGCGCTCTCGTCCGCTTGAGGATTCGCCGCTGCCATCATGCCCACCAGCCGGCGGCGAGCAGCACAAACGGCAGGACAATGCCGAGCAGAATCATCCAGACCCAGCTTGCTGAGTCGAAATCAGCAGCCGTAGTGGTACTCTCGAACGCCGCGATGCGAGCCTCCAATTCCGGCAGCAGCTCCTGCCGCGCGGGATCAGACATTGTTCTTGCCGGGGAAGGCCTCGGTATCCGAATAAGGAAACCACCAAAAATTGTGAGGTTTGGCGGCGTGGTCGATCATCGACAACTTCGTGTGCCTGAAAGTATCCAAACCCTCCGCGCCGAGCTGTCTGCCCATGCCGGATTGCTTTCTGCCGCCGAACGGGCCAGCGTCATTGTCGAGCAGCGGCGCGTTGACCCATACCATGCCGGCTTCCAATTCGTTGACGGCACGCATCGATTCGTCCAGGTCCGTGGTGTAAACCGTCGCGCCGAGGGCGTAGCGAGAGCGATTGGCCAAGGCTAATGCCTCATCGAAACTCTTGACCACACTGACCGGCGCGACCGGTCCGAATGTCTCATCGTTCATGATGGGCGCATCGGGTGCGACATCGCCGAGAACCGTCGGATTCACGAACCACCCTTTGGCGAGGTGCGTGGGCCGGTCCCCTCCCGCCAGCACCTTGACGCCCGACGCGGTCGCGTTATCGAGCAGGCGCAGGTAACGCGTCAATTCACGCTTCGAGGCCAGCGGCCCCATGTCGACGCGTTCGAGGCCGTTGCCGACGCGAATTTGCCGGGTGTGATGCACCAGCCTGTCCATGAACTCGGCGTAGACCCGTTCGTGGACGTAGAAGCGCTCGGCGGCGGCGCACACCTGCCCGCAATTCAAGAACGCACCGAACGCGGCGCCGCGGGCCGCGACCTCGACCGGGGCGGAGGGCATGACGATGAAGGGGTCGTTTCCGGAGGTCTCGATCAAGGTCCGCTTGTACAGGCGTGCACAAGTCTCAGCGACGATGCGTCCGGTCTCGATGCCTCCCGTGAAGGCCACCATGTGCGTATCGGCATGCTCAACCAAGCGCTTACCAGCAGAGCCGCCACCGGTTACGACTTGCACGAGGCCCGCCGGGAGGGCGTCAAATGCGGCAATGAACTGCAACGTGGTCAAGCTGGTCAAGTCGGATGGCTTGATGATGACGGCGTTGCCGCTGGCCAGCGCCGCGGCGGCCTGCCAGCACAGCAGGCAGAGCGGGTAGTTGAAGGGCAGGATGATGACGACGACGCCCAGAGGGTCCTTGGTCGTGAAATGAAACTGACCGTCTACGGCGGAACCTAAGACCTTGCCGTTCTCGTGGCGCGCAATTTCTGCGTAGTAGTCGATCGCACTGGCGGACCAAGCCACCTCGTCGAATGACTCCTTGTAGGGCTTGCCCATTTCGCGGGTCAGCATTTCCGCCACCAGCGGCCGAGCCGCCATCACCTGCCGCGACACCTCGTGCAACAGTTCTGCCCGCCGATGATGATTGACGTTGCGCCAGCTACGCTGCGCCAAATTGGCCGCGGCAACCGCCTGATCGACCTCTTGCGCGGTCGCGTCTGCGATTTGCCCGAGACGTTGTTCCGTCGCCGGATCCCATACGTCAATGGCGCCCCCGGCCGAGGCCAGCAGCTGACCTGCAATCCGTTGATGGCCGCTCAAGCGGGCAAATGCCGTTAATGCACTCATGCTCTACCTCGTTTAATTGACAGGGTGTAATTGTAGTGCGGCTGGCCCCCCAGCGCGCTAGTGGTTTGCGGGGCGTCGCGGCGCGGTGAGGCCAGCCGCCGTCCGGCGCGACTAACCCGCTGGGTCGGCTCTGCGCAATTCGAATCCCAAGCGAGGAAAGTGCAGCACGACCCGCCCGGCTCTCGCGTCCACGCGTGCGATTGAGAGGCGCTGGGGCGTCATGGCGTACAGCTCGCCTTCCAGTGGCTATGTGTCGCGACACATAATGTTTATAGGCTCTGAAGCAAACTCAATACCGCATCCTTGGGTCGCAAGCGTGTGCCCGCGTTGCTTCGAATGCCGGCCTTCTCGAGGCCGCGACGCATCATCTCTACGTCCGCCGCAGCATAGCGATGAGTAGTAGCGACCTGTGCGTGCCCGAGCCACGCCTGGATCGTCAGGAGGTCAACGCCCGACTGCAGCAATATCATCGCGAGAGAATGACGGAACACGTGCGGCGAG
>JAYTXS010000097.1:0-13982 GCA_043742845.1 Gammaproteobacteria bacterium | reverse complement strand
AGAATCATCGCGAAGGCGTGTTCCGGGACGGTGTGCACTGCGTAATTGCGGATGTTGGCGACGGCGATGCCGTGCTCTTGGCAGTAGGGTATGTCCACGACGTCATAGCCGGTCGCCGCCACCGCGATCATCTTGAGTTGCGGCAATTGATGCAACGTCTCCGCGCGCATCGGCACCTTGTTGATGATGGCGACGGCTGCACCCGCAAGCCGCGGTACGATTTCCTGCACAGCGGTTTTTTCGTGCTCGACGTAGTCGCCGCCGAAAGCCGGCTTGCGCACCTTGGCCTTGAGCGAAGCACGGTCCAGAAACACCACGCGCATGGTCATGCGGCGTTGGCGCCGATCACGGGTGAATGATTGCGCCAATAGTTCTGCGCGGCCGCGACGCCGCTGCCGGGTTCGAGCTTGACTCCCACGTCGAGCATCGCCATTTCGGATCCGGCAATGGCGCCGAGCAGCATGAGTTCGTTCAGGTCGCCCAGGTGCCCGATGCGGAACAGCTTGCCGGCGACCTTGGAGAGACCGGCGCCGAGCGCGAGGTTGTAGCGCTTGAAGGCGCGCGCGATGACTTGCGCGCCATTAATGCCTTGCGGCAACATGATGGCGGACACTGTATCGGAGAACCAATGCGGAGCGGTGGCGCATAACTTCAGCTTCCACCCATCGAGCACTGCTGCGCGCACGCCGCCCGCAAGGTAGCTGTGGCGGTAGAATACGTTGTCCAGTCCTTCCTCGGCCAGTATGGCCAAGGCTTCGCGCAGGCCGTACAGCATGGGAATGGAAGGCGTGTACGGGAAATAGCCCGAGGCGTTGGAGGTCACCATATCGCCGTAGTCGAAGTAGCAGCGCCGCGAAGTGGCGCTCTTGGACGTTACGAGCGCCTTTTCGCTGACGCAGGTCACGCCCATACCTGCGGGCAGCATTAGTCCCTTCTGCGAGCCGCTGACACAGACATCGACGCCCCAGTCGTCCATGCGGAAGTCGATGCTGCCGAGCGCGCTCACCGAGTCTACGAATAGCAGGGCTGGATGCCCAATGCTGTCCATCGCTTGACGGACAGCGGCGACGTCGCTGGTGACCCCGGTGGCGGTCTCATTCTGGCACACCAGGACGGCCTTAATCTTGTGCTGTTTATCGGCGCTGAGGGAGGCGAGGTAGCGGTCGATCGGGGCGCCTTCCCCCCACGGCGTCTCCAGTAATTCCACTTCGAAGCCAAGACGCGTGCACATGTCGGCCCAAAGATGGCTGAATTGCCCGAACCGGGCGGTCAATACTTTGTCGCCCGGATTCAGACAATTGGTGAGCGCTGCTTCCCAGCAGCCCGTGCCGGAGGACGGAAAAATGATGGGACTGCCGGTGACTGTTTTGAACACGGGTTTGAGGCCGTTCAAGCAGGCTCGGGTCAATTCGGGAAAGATGGGTGATCGGTGGTCCTCCATCGCGACAGTCATAGCGCGCAAGACGCGGTCAGGGACGTTGGTGGGCCCGGGAACGAATAGAAAATTTCGACCAGCCATCAGGACTCCTTTGAATACACGGATTTTACAGCCGTTTAACTTGAGTCTACCCCGAGACTCCAATTGATGATATATGAGATATCTTAAAATGGGTCGGGAGACGTCAATGCGAATTGCTATCGTGGGACAAAGCGACTTCGGCAAGGCGGTTCTCGAAGCTTTTTTGGCCCGGCGCGATACGGTCGCCGCAGTATTTTGCGCCCCGGAAAAGCCGGGGGCTGCCGCTGATTCGCTGCGTTTGGCGGCGCAACAGCATCAGATCCCGGTCCATCAGTTCGGGTCGCTCAAGGCCGCGGAGGCGCATCGGACCTTGCGCTCCCTCGAGACGGATTTGGGGGTTATGGCCTATGTTCTGCAATTCGCACCCCAGGACTTCGTCACGATTCCTCGCCACGGCATGATTCAATACCACCCGTCGCTGCTGCCTCGTTATCGGGGTCCGAGTTCTATCAACTGGCCTATTATACGAGGCGACACGCGGACCGGTCTCACCATCTTTCGGCCCAACGATGGTCTCGACGAGGGCCCGATCATCCTGCAGAAGGAAACTCCCATCGGTCCCGACGACACGCTCGGCAGCGTGTATTTCGACCGCCTGTTTCCGATGGGGATTGCGGCCCTGCAGGAGGCCGCGGACTTGGTCGTGAACGGCGGCGGCGAGGCCCAAACGCAGGACGAGTCGCAGGCGACCTATGAGGGCTGGTGCCGCGAGCCCGAGGCGCGCATCAACTGGCACAACCATGTCGATCTGGTCTACAACCTCATTCGCGGCTGCGATCCCTCGCCCGGCGCATGGACCACGTTCAACGGCAAGAAGCTGCAGGTTCACGCCGCTCGCAAGTATCCGGCGCGCACCTTCGGACAGGTCAAGGGCGCCATCGGCGCGGTCACCGCCATCAGCGAGCAGAGCGTTTTCATCGCGGCGCAGGGTGGACAAATCGAAGTGTCCAAACTGCGTTACGACGGCGGCAAAAAACTGCCCGCGTCCCAGCTATCCGCTGAGACGCGGATAGCGGTGGGTACCGTTCTCGGAGGCTAACCGTTCTACGAGGCTAGAACAGGCCCACCACGCGACCCTGTGCGTCAATGTCGATCTTGTCCGCGGATGGCACCTTGGGAAGTCCGGGCATGGTCATGACGTCGCCGCACACCACCACGATGAATTCCGCGCCAGCGGCGAGGCGCACTTCGCGGATGTTCACCATATGCCCGCTCGGCGCTCCGCGCAGGCTTGGATCGGTGGAGAACGAGTACTGCGTCTTAGCGATGCATACCGGGTAGTGCCCGTAGGTTTTCTGCAGTTCATCGAACCGCGCGCGAATCTTCGAGTCGCCGGAAATGTCCGACGCCCCGTAGATCTTGGTGGCGATGGTTTTGACTTTTTCCCACAAGGTCTGCTTCTCGTCATAGACAAAACGGAAGTTCGGTCCGCCCCTATCGGCGACCTCCACCACCTTGCGGGCAAGGTCGGCAGCGCCGGCGCCGCCTTCAGCCCAATGCCGCGCGAGCACCAGTGGCACGTCGAGCGCTGCCATTTTCTTCGCGAGCAGGCTGTGCTCCGCATCCGTATCGGCGGTGAAGTGATTGACGGAAACCACACAGGGCAGGCCGTATTGGTTGCGCACATTGCTGACGTGCCGCTCGAGATTCGCGAGCCCCTTCTCAAGGGCAGCAAGGTTTTCCGTGTTGATTACCTTGAGATCCGCGCCGCCGTGAAATTTCAGGGCACGCACGGTTGCCACGATCACCACTGCGGCCGGCCGCAGTCCGGACTTGCGGCACTTGATGTCGATGAATTTCTCGGCGCCAAGGTCGGCACCGAAGCCGGCTTCGGTCACCACATAATCGGCAAGCTTCAGCGCCGTCGTGGTCGCGAGTACCGAATTGCAGCCGTGCGCGATGTTCGCGAATGGTCCGCCATGGATGAACGCGGGATTGTTCTCCAGCGTCTGCACTAAGTTCGGCTTCAAGGCCTCCTTGAGCAATACCGTCATCGCGCCCTGCGCCTTAAGGTCTCTGGCGTGGATGGGCGTCAAGTCGCGACGGTAGCCGATCACGATGTTGCCAAGCCTTTCCTTGAGATCGACCAGGCTGTTGGCCAAGCAAAAGATGGCCATGACTTCGGAGGCCACCACGATGTCGAAACCGTCCTGGCGTGGGAAGCCGTTGCCTGGACCTCCTAAGCCGACCGTAATATCGCGCAACGCGCGATCATTCATGTCCATGACTCGCTTCCAGGCGATGCGACGCACGTCGAAGCCGAGTTCATTGCCGTGGTGGATGTGGTTGTCAATAAGGGCTGAAAGCAGGTTGTGCGCGAGGCCGATCGCGCTAAAGTCGCCGGTGAAATGCAGGTTGATGTCTTCCATCGGCACGACCTGTGCGTAGCCGCCGCCCGCGGCACCGCCCTTCATGCCGAACACCGGGCCCAGACTCGGCTCGCGCAGGCAAATGACCGCTTTTTTGCCGATTTTGTTGAGCGCATCGCCGAGGCCTACGGTGGTCGTAGTCTTGCCCTCGCCGGCGGGCGTGGGACTCAACGCCGTGACCAGGATCAGCTTGCCGTCCGGCTTGTCCTTGAGGCTGTCGATGTAGTCGAGGGCGATCTTCGCCTTAAAGTGGCCGTAGTTCTCAATGCTGGCAGCCGGAATTCCCAAGCGAGCGGCAATTTCGCCGATGGGTTTCAATGTTGCTTTTTGGGCGATCTCGATGTCCGAACTCACATGTACTCCCGGAGTTTGCGGCTAAATGCCGAGGCTGATTTTTTATAAGCGGTCGCTGACTATAGCACCTACGACGGGCCGCTCAAACGCGCCGGAGCGACCTCCACAGGCTCATCTGCGGCATGCCTTTTTCAGATCGTCAGGACGATTTTGCCGATGTGATCCGACGTCTCCATGAGCCGATGCGCTGCGTCGGCCTCAGCCAGCGGAAACGTGGCGTGAATGACCGGCCGCACGCGCCCCGCGGCCAACAACGGCCAGACGTTTTTGCGGACTGCTGCGGCGACAGCCGCCTTTTGCGCGACCGTTCGCGCGCGCAAGGTCGACCCGGTGAGCGTGAGCCGCTTGGTGAGGATCATCCCCATGTTGATTTCGGCCTTCGATCCGCCGAGAAGCGAGATGACGACGACGCGGCCTTCGAGCGCGGCGATGTCCAGATTGCGCGCGACGTAGCTGCCGGCAACCATGTCCAACGTGACGTCAACGCCCTTGCCGCCGGTCTGCGCGCGCATCACTTCGACGAAGTCCTCGGTGCGGTAGTTGATGCCGCGTTCGGCGCCGAGTCGCTCGCAGGCGCGCGCCTTGACGTCCGAGCCGGCCGTTGCGAAAACACGTGCTCCCCATGCCGCGGCCAGCTGGATCGCGGTGGTGCCGATGCCGCTGGTTCCGCCGTGGATGAGAACGACGTCTCCCGCTTGGCATCGGCCGCGATCGAACAGGTTGGTCCAGACCGTAAAGTACGTTTCCGGTATCGCCGCGGCTTCCACCATGCTGATTCCAACCGGGACGGGCAGGCACAGCGGTGCCGCCGCGACCGCATAAGCGGCGTAGCCTCCGCCGGCCAGTAAGGCCGTCACCTTGTCGCCGACCGACAGGCTCGAAACTTTGGCCCCCAGCGCAACAATTTCCCCGGCAATTTCAAGGCCGGGCAGATCGGAGGCTCCGGCGGGCGGCGGATAGCGTCCCTGGCGTTGCATCACATCCGGGCGGTTGACCCCTGCGGCAGCCACCTTCACCAGCACTTCTTCGTCACCGGGTTTTGGGACCGGGCGCGTGGCGGTTTTCAGCTGCTCCGGCCCGCCGGGCGCCGTAATCTCGACCACTGTCATTTCAAGGGGCAAATCGTACATGGAGTTCTCCTGGAACTCCGATTCTACACAACGGCCGAGACTGGTTGTCTGCGTCGCCGGCAGGTAATCTTACGCACAGCGGACAGCCGCGCCCTCTGCCCACTCCCGCCGCATCCTATGTTCATACGCCAGCTCGAATATCTCGTTACCCTCGCCCGCGAAAGGCATTTTGCGAAGGCCGCCGAAATCTGCCATGTATCGCAGCCGGCGCTGTCGTCTGCGATCCGCAGCCTGGAGAAGGAACTCGGCGTCATGATCGTGCAGCGGGGACGCCGTTTCCTGGGGCTGACGGCCGAAGGCGAGCGAGTTCTGCTGTGGGCGCAGCAGACATTGGCTTCGCTGTCATATATGCGCGAGGACGCGACCGCCGCAAAATCATCGATGACCGGGACGCTGCGAATCGGCTCCATTCCAACGACCATGCCGATCGCGGCCTTGCTGACCGCCCCGTGCTTCGCCGCCTACCCGAACATACGCTTCGTGCTGTCGTCCCTGACCGCCGACGCCATTGTCGCGCAGCTGGACCAATTTGAACTCGATCTCGGTCTTACCTATCTCGAAGACACGGTGATCGAAGGATTCGAAAAACTGCATCTGTTCGACGAGCGCTATGTACTCTTGGCCGACCGCAAGGTTTCTCTGGAACCCACCTTGACGTGGGAACATGCAGCGCGGCTGCCGCTTTGCTTGCTGACGGGCAAGATGCGCAATCGACAGGTCATCGACGCCGCCTTTCGGCGCGCCGGCGTTCAGCCCAGCGTCATTCTCGAGACCGACTCCCTGTTTTCGCTCTATGCTCACGTCAGCGAGGCAGGACTGTTCAGCGTGGTGCCGCACAGCCTGCTCAATTTCTTCGATCTCAAGAATCGCGTGCAGGCGCGGCCGCTGCTGCCGCAACTGACTCGGGCCATTGGCCTGATCGCTCGCAACCAGCCGTCGCTCGCTCCGATTACGGGCGCGGTGTGGGAAATTGCGCGCGGTCTCAATCTGCAGCCGCGATTCGACCTGGCGCTCGCCTGATCGCCCGCTGGGCGGGTAATTCGCCGCAATCGCCGCTGTGTCGCTCCAGCGGCTGCTGATTCGCGGCGCTTATCTGCGGATACGCCCAAACGATTAGAGGTTTTCCGCGCTTGATTCCACACTGACATCGTCCTATGTCGGTGAAGCGAGGAATATCTATGGATTGCAAAGTCGATCTTGAACATTACGATTTGCTGATCGATGGCAAGCGCGTCGCGCCCGTCGGCGGCGAGTACTGCATCGATCTTAATCCCGCCACCGAAGAGCCGATTGCCGAAGTGGCTATGGGAGGAATTGCCGATGTCGACCTGGCCGTGCGCGCTGCGCGCGCCGCGCTCAAGGTCTGGGGCGGCATGCGGGCGGCAGAGCGCGGACGGATCTTGCAGCGCGCCGCAACGTTGATCGAAGAGCATCGAGAGGAACTGATCGAGCTTGAGAGCTTGGATGCCGGCAAGCCGCTCGCGGCGGTGCGTCGGCAAGATATGGTTGCGGTGATCGACACGCTACGCTACTACGCGGGGTGGTGCGACAAGATCACCGGACAGGTGATCCCGGCTCGCCCCGATGCGCTGACCTACACCGTGCGCGAGCCGGTCGGCGTCGTCGCCGCCATCGTGCCGTGGAATTTCCCGCTCATGATCGGCATGTGGAAAATCGCGCCGGCACTGGCCTGTGGTTGCACCTTGGTCGTCAAGCCCGCCGAACTCACGCCGCTCAGCATGCTGCGCGTCGCGCAGTTGTTTCTCGAGGCGGGCCTGCCAGCGGGAGCGCTCAACGTGGTGTGTGGCAAGGGCAGCGTGGTCGGTGAGGCGCTGGTACGGCATTCCGGCGTCGACAAGGTGACGTTCACAGGTTCGCCGAGAGTAGGGCGGGGGATATTGCAGGGCGCCGCGGGCAACTTTAAGAAGGTGACGCTCGAACTCGGCGGCAAGTCGGCCAACGTGATTTTTGCGGATGCGAACCTGGATCGCGCGGCGCGCTCGGCGGCATCCGGCATCTTTTTCAACGCCGGGCAGGTGTGTTCCGCCGGCTCGCGCGTATTGGTACAGCGGCCGGTTTATGACGAAATGGTGCAGCGCCTCGCTGAACGCGCGCGCGCCATCCGCGTCGGCGACCCGACCGCGCCGCAGACTACGATGGGGCCGGTGATTTCGGCGGGACAGATGAAGAGCGTGCTCAACTACATCGAGGTCGGAAGGGCGGAGGGAGCGTCGGCGGTCACGGGGGGTGCGCGCTTCGGCGACACCGGGTACTTCGTCGAGCCGACGGTGTTTGCCAATGTCGAGCACGAAATGCGCATCTCCCAAGAGGAGATCTTCGGACCGGTGCTGTGCGTGATTCCGTTCGAAGACGAGGCGGATGCGCTGCGCATCGCCAATGGCACCGCTTACAGCCTGGCTGCGGGCGTGTGGAGCACTGACATCGGCCGAGTGCATCGCATGGCTGCCGGCCTGAAGGCCGGCACCGTGTGGATCAATACCTACGGATATACCGATGTGCGGTTGCCGTGGGGAGGATCGGGTGAGTCGGGTTTCGGCCGCGAGCACGGCGAATCCGCTATCGAGAATTTCACCGCACAGAAGGCGATCTGGCTGGCGTTGGAGCCGTGAGTCAAAGACCACGGCGCGCGCTCGGCGGCTCGAATCGCGTAACATCGGGCTTGATCTTGGCGGAGGTCGTGGGCGATGAAGTTTTGCGTATACGGCGCCGGTGCAATCGGCGGGTACCTGGCGGTTGAACTGGCCCTGTCGGGTCATGAAGTATGCGTGGTTGCCCGCGGCCCACACATTGAGGCCATTCGCGAGCGCGGTCTAAGGCTCTTGATCGAGGGTCAGGAAAAGGTGGCGAGAGTCGCCGCGGCGTAGGATCCGCGCGCCTTCGGCGTGCAGGATGTTGTGATCTGCGCGCTCAAGGCACACCAGGCGTACGACTCGGTGGCTGCTTTCGCGCCGTTGCTGGGCCCGGGCAGCATGGTGCTCACGGCGATGAATGGAATTCCGTGGTGATATTCTACAAGGCGGGCGGCCCATTCGAAGGCCGATATCTGCAGTCGGTGGATCCGGACGGCCGGCAGTGGCCGGTGCGACCCTGGACCGCATCATCGGCGAACCGGCGCTGCGCGCACTGTGTAAGACCATGATGCTCGAAACCCAGGCGGTCAATGAAGCGCTCGGGGTGCATATACCATCGGATATGATGGAGCGGCGCCTGGCGGCCGCCGGAACGGTCGTGGGTCACAAAATGTTGATGCTGCAGGATCTCGAACGCGGCCGAAGTCTGGAAATCGATGCGCTGGTTAGTGTCGTGATGGAGCTTGGGCTCTGGACCCACGTCCCAACCCCAGTGGTGAGTGCCGTGTTGGCGCTGGCGCAGGAGCGCGGCAGAACGGCTGGTCTGTATACGCCTGTCGGCACTTCCCGATAGAATGCAGCGCCTACCCCCAGCATGGGATCGCGTTGACCACGGCCTACATCACCCACCCCGATTGTCTGCGCCACGAAATGGGCGCCGGACATCCCGAATGTCCCGCCCGTTTGGGTGCGGTCAACGAGCAGATGCGCTCCTGCGGACTGCTGGATGAATTGCGCTGCTTGGAAGCGCCTTTAGCGGACGCTGCGGACTTCAAGCGGGTCCATCATTCCGATTACGTCGATCTGATCTTCAAGAATGCGCCGACCG
This sequence comes from Gammaproteobacteria bacterium, assembly GCA_043742845.1. Classification (GTDB taxonomy): domain Bacteria; phylum Pseudomonadota; class Gammaproteobacteria; order Steroidobacterales; family Steroidobacteraceae; genus Bog-1198. Next base: position 4,911 of record JAYTXS010000097.1, on the reverse strand, counting down.
AAGGCTATCTGCAGCTCGATCCCGATACGGCGATGAACCCGCATTCCTTGAACGCGGCGCGCCGCGCAGCGGGCGCAGGATTACTGGCTGTCGATGAGGTGACAGCCGGGCGGTCGACGAATGCCTTTTGTGCGGTTCGACCCTGCGGACATCATGCGACACAGGCGCGATCCATGGGGTTTTGCATCTTCAACAATATCGGTGTTGCGGCTGCATATGCACTGGAGAAGAAGGGCCTCGAGCGGGTTGCTATCATTGATTTCGACGTGCACCACGGCAATGGCACCGAGGACATGTTCAGTCAGCCGCAATGGCAGGATCGAGTGCTGATGGCAAGCTTTTTTCAGCATCCCTTTTATCCCTACAGCGGCACCGCCAGTTCCGCCCCCAACATGATCAACATTCCGCTGGCAGAAGGCAGCGGCGGCGACGTGGCCAGGAAGGCCGTCGGGACGCACTGGCTGCCCGCGCTCGAGAGATTCAAGCCGCAAACGATATTCATCTCCGCCGGATTCGATGCGCACCGTGAGGATTTACTGGGCGGCATGGCGCTGATCGAAGACGACTATGCATGGATCACCCGTGAAATGATGACTGTTGCGGCAAAGCATTCGCAGAATCGCATCGTCTCGATGCTCGAGGGCGGCTACAACTTGGCCGCGCTCGGGCGCAGCGCGGTGGCGCACGTGAAAACACTGGACGAGGGTTGACCAATGAATGGCGACAAACCCGAGAACGAAGGGTCCTCAGATGAGTCAATCGGCCGGCCTGAGCAATGGCGGGAGGGGCGGTACGAGAAACCCGGTGATTCGATAGAAACTACCGTGCTCAAGAAGCCGGGGGAGGGCGACTCGCCACCCGATACCACGAGTACGCCGGTCACCCAAAAAGACTACGAACAGCATTGACCGGCGCCGGCGGCGCTCGCAGAGCCGCTTAACCGGCGTCGCCGCCGGGAGGTTCTTTGGGCCCGGCCGCGGGATTCTTCGCGAGATGACGCAATGCATCGCGCGGCAGCTCATCAAGTCCGCTCTCGCCGTGCGCTGCGATTTTCCGGCGCATGCTCTTGGTCCAGAATTTGTCGATATGATTGGCGATGCCGGCGACTGCGTCTTCACGCAGCGGTTCGGCACGAAAGAAGTTGCCGATGTCATTCGCCATTTTCACCAACTGATTGGCGCTGTCGTGCGCCGCAGCGTCATGTTCTGCTGTCATTTGGCGACAAACATGACATCGGCGCTCTTCAACAGCGTTTCCTGAGTATCGGTGAACTCGCGGAAGCGCTTCTGCCATTCCGAGGGTTGACTCACTCGGGTAGCCTGCACTGCGGTCACTTTGTATTCTGGGCAATTCGTGGCCCAGTCCGAATTGTCGGTGGTGATGACGTTGGCGCCCGACTCGGGGAAGTGGAATGTGGTGTAAACCACTCCCGGCTGCACGCGTTCGGTGACCTTCGCGCGCAGCACCGTGTCGCCGGCGCGACTGGCGATGCCCACCCAATCTCCCTCGACGATACCGCGCTCTTCAGCGTCATGCGGGTGCAGCTCAATGCGGTCTTCATCGTGCCAGCGATTATTTTCAGTGCGACGCGTCTGTGCGCCCACGTTGTACTGGCTCAGGATGCGCCCGGTGGTCAGGATCAGCGGGAAGCGGGCATTGACCTTCTCGTTGGTGGGAACGTACTCGGTCACCAGGAATTTGCCCTTGCCGCGCACGAACTCGCCCACATGCATGGTCGGCGTGCCTTCAGGATGATCCGCATTGCAGGGCCACTGAATGCTGCCGAGCTCGTCGATGCGGGCAAAGCTCACTCCGGTGAAAGTGGGCGTCAAGCGCGCGATCTCATCCATGATCTCGGAAGGATGAGTGTAATTCATTGGGAATCCGACAGCATTGGAGAGAAGCTGGGTGATCTCCCAGTCGGCATAACCTGATTTTGAGTTCATGACCTTGCGCACTCGCGAGATGCGGCGTTCGGCATTGGTGAAGGTGCCGTCCTTTTCCAGGAAGGACGAGCCGGGCAGGAACACGTGGGCGAATTTGGCCGATTCGTTCAAGAACAAGTCCTGCACGATGATGCATTCCATGGCTTCCAGCGATGCGGTGACGTGCTGGGTATTCGGGTCGGATTGCGCGATATCCTCCCCCTCGATGTACAGACCCTTGAACTCGCCGTCCAAAGCGGCCTCGAACATGTTCGGAATACGCAGGCCGGGCTCGTTGAGTAAAGGCACTCCCCACTCCTTTTCGAAGGAATGGCGCACCGCGTCGTCCGACACATGCCGGTAGCCTGGGAATTCATGCGGGAAGGAGCCCATGTCGCAGGAGCCCTGCACATTATTCTGGCCGCGCAAGGGATTGATGCCGACACCTTCGCGCCCCACATTGCCGGTGGCCATGGCGAGATTCGCGATGCCCATCACCATAGTCGAACCCTGGCTGTGCTCGGTGACCCCGAGTCCGTAATAAATGGCACCGTTGCCCGCGGTCGCATACAGGCGTGCGGCGGCGCGCACAGCCGCGGCCGGCACTCCCGTGACGGCTTGCATGGTCTCAGGAGAGTTTTTTTCCAGCGCAACGAAATTGCGCCATTTCTCGAAGGACGGAATCTCGCAGCGCTCGCGTACGAAGTTCTCTTTGACCAATCCTTCGGTGACGATGACATGCGCGAGGGAATTGATCAGCGCGACATTCGTGCCGGGGCGCAGCTTCAGATGCTGTTCAGCCTCGATGTGCGGCGTGCGCACCAGGTCGATGCCGCGCGGGTCTGCGACGATGAGCTTCGCTCCCTGGCGCAGGCGGCGCTTCATCTGTGAAGCGAATACAGGATGGGCCGCGGTCGGGTTTGCGCCGATGATGAAAATCACGTCGGCTTTCATCACCGAGTCGAAGTTCTGCGTTCCGGCCGACTCGCCGATGGTGTTCTTGAGTCCGTAACCGGTGGGCGAATGGCACACTCTTGCGCAGGTATCGACGTTGTTGTTGCCGAAGCCCGCTCTGACCAGCTTTTGCACCAAATAGGTCTCTTCATTCGAGCAGCGCGATGAAGTGATGGCGCCGATTGAGTCGCGGCCGTACTTGGCCTGAATGCGCTTCATCTCCGAGGCGGCGTAACCGATGGCCTCCTCCCAGGACACTTCACGCCACGGGTCCGAGATCTTCGAGCGGATCATGGGCTTGACGATGCGATCGGAATGCGTGGCATAGCCGATGGCGAAGCGGCCCTTGACGCAGGAGTGGCCGTGATTGGCGTGGCCGTCCTTATTCGGCACCATGCGCACCACTTCCTCGCCCTTCATCTCGGCGCGGAACGAGCAGCCCACGCCGCAATAGGCGCAGGTGGTGATGACGCTATGCTCGGCCTGTCCCATGTCGATCAGGGTGTTCTCCGACAACGTGGCCGTGGGGCAGGCCTGCACGCAGGCACCGCAAGAGACGCACTCGGAGTCCATGAACGGAACGTTTTGACTCGCGGCAACGCTCGAGTCGAAGCCTCGGCCCTGAATGGTCAGAGCCAACGTGCCTTGCTGCTCGTCGCAGGCGCGGACGCAGCGCGAACAGACGATGCACTTGCTGGGATCGAAGGTAAAATAGGGATTACTGGTGTCTTTTTCGGCGGCCAGATGATTCTCGCCCTCATAGCCGTAGCGCACTTCGCGAAGGCCGACGACGCCGGCCATATCCTGCAGCTCGCAATGCCCATTGGCAGGGCAGGTCAAGCAGTCCAGAGGGTGATCGGAGATATAAAGCTCCATCACTCCGCGGCGGATATTGGCGATTTGCTTGTTTTGAGTCGTGACTTTCATGCCCTGCGCCACCGGCGTGGTGCACGAGGCAGGCAAGCCCTTCATGCCGTCGATTTGCACCAGGCACAAGCGGCAGGAGCCAAAGGCTTCCAACTGTTCCGTGGCACAGAGCTTGGGGATCTTTACATCGGACAGCGATGCGGCGCGCATCACCGATGTGCCCTCAGGCACCGTGACTTCTTGGCCATCGATGGTAAGAGTCACCCGTTGGGTGCTCTCGCGCTGTGGCGTGCCGTGATCTTGCTCTGCAATAGATAACATGGATTGAGTCCTCGAGAACCTTTGGCCCTAAGCCTTAGCCGGGCGCCTGTGCCCGCATGGGTTTAACAAAATCTTCAGTAAAGTGGTTCAGCGCGGAAAGCACTGGGTAGGGGGTCAAGCCGCCGAGAGCGCACAGTGATCCATACGTCAATGTCTCGCACAGATCGCGCAACACCGCTTCCTGCTTTGTGGCGTTGTCACCCGCCACCAGCCTATCGATTACTTCTACACCGCGGGTGGAACCAATGCGGCAGGGTGTGCACTTGCCGCAGGATTCAATGGCACAAAACTCCATGGCATAGCGTGCTTGGGCTGCCATATCGACGCTGTCGTCAAACACGACGATGCCGCCGTGGCCCAGCATTGCCTTGACCGCCGCGAACGCCTCATAGTCCAACGGAGTATCGAACTGGGATTCGGGAAGGTAGGCGCCCAAGGGGCCGCCCACTTGGACTGCCCGGATCGGCCGGCCACTCAAGCTGCCGCCACCGAAGTCGACCATCAATTCGCGCAGGGTCATGCCGAACGCAATTTCCACCAAGCCGCCATGCTTGATATTGCCGGCAAGCTGCATGGGCAAAGTGCCGCGTGAGCGGCCCATGCCGAAATGCTGGTAATGCTCGGCGCCTTTATCGAGGATGATGGGTACCGAAGCAAAGGTGATCACATTGTTGATAACCGTGGGCTTGCCAAACAGACCTTCAATTGCCGGCAGCGGAGGCTTGAATCGAACCTGGCCGCGCTTGCCTTCCAAGGATTCCAACAGCGAGGTCTCCTCGCCGCAGATATAAGCGCCGGCTCCCATGCGCACTTCCAAGTCGAAGCGCTTGTCGCTGCCTAGTAC
>JAYTXS010000096.1:0-5941 GCA_043742845.1 Gammaproteobacteria bacterium | reverse complement strand
GTGCGTATTCCACGCGATGGTGAACAGCGTTTCCACGGGATCGTGAACACGGATTCCACGGCAACGTGAACAGATTTCCACGGGATGGTGAACAGTTTGGGGCGCCGCGTGGCGCGCTGTTCACGATTGTGGAAAGGTGTTCACGATCGTGGAAAGTGGGGTGTTTGACTGGAGATTGATCGAAAGCGGACCGCGTAACCTGGGAATTTTTCCCAGGAGCGAAGTCGATGCCGAACGAGAGGATCTCCATGTCGAAGTTGAAGCAGCTGATCGGGCTGCAGGCGAGTAATTTAGGCGTCCGGGCGCTCGGGCGTGCGCTGGGCCTGTCGGTTGGCGCGGTGTCGAAGTATTTACGGGCAGTTCGGGCCTGTGGAATCGAGGCCGCCGAAGCGCAAACGCTCTCGGACCATGAACTTGAGCGCCGGGTGTTCGGCCCGCTGCTGGCTGCGAAGCCGGCCACCCTGGTGCCCCCGGACTGCGCGTGGATCCATGGCGAGCTAAAACGCCACCGGCACGTGACCCTGCAGTTGCTGTGGGAGGAATACTTGGGCCGCTTTGGCGCCGCGGCGTACCGCCGCAGCGCGTTCTGCCTGATTTACCGGCGCTGGGAGAAGCGGCTGAAGCGCTCGATGCGCCAGCGGCACTTCGCCGGCGAGAAGCTGTTCGTCGATTATGCCGGCCGCACCGTGCCGATTTTAGGCTACGGCGGAGTCGAAGCGTTCCGGGCGCATCTGTTTGTCACCGCAATGGGTGCGAGCGGCTGTGCGTACGCGGAGGCGACGCGAACCGAGTCGCTTCCCGACTGGCTCGGCAGCCATGTACGGGCGCTGGAGTTTTACGGGGCAGCGCCCACGATTATCGTGCCAGACAACCTGAAAGTCGGCGTCACGCGTGCGGATCGATACGAACCGGAGCTGCAGCGGTCGTACGAAGAAATGGCCGCGCACTATCGTTGTGTGGTCATCCCAGCGCGGCCGTATCGGCCAAAGGACAAGAGCCGGGTTGAGCTCACGGTACTGTTGGTATGCCGCTGGATCTTGGCGCAACTGCGGCATCAGCGGTTCTTTAGCCTCGATGAGCTCAACGGTGCCATCCGGCCGCTGCTGACCGATCTGAATAATCGAGCGTTCCAGCGGCTGCCCGGGTCACGGCGCAGTGTCTTTGATGCGCTTGATCGGCCGGCGATGCGCGATCTGCCGGCCTCACCGTACGTCTTCGCCGAATGGAAAGCACGCACGGTGGCGTTCGACTACCACGTCGATGTCGATCAGCATTACTACAGCGTCCCGCATGCGCTCGTCGGCCACAGTGTGTGGGCGCGCTACAGCGCGACGAGCGTCGAGGTGTTCTTCCGCAGCGAGCGAATCGCGAGCCATGTGCGCTCGTACCAACGAGGCGCACACACCACCGTGCGCGAGCACATGCCAAAGGCTCACCTCGCACACGCTGAATGGTCGCCGAAACGGCTGATCCAGTGGGGAACTTCGATCGGCATGCATACCGGCGCTGTGGTTGAGCATCTCTTGCGATCCAAACCGCATCCTGAGCAAGGCTACCGGGCCTGTCTTGGGCTTTTGAACCTCAGCCGTGAATACGGCGACAGCCGACTAGAGGCCGCGAGCGCACTCGCGGTCCGGCTCGGCAGCCCCAACCGTCGCAGCGTCAAATCGATCCTGGAGAGCGGCCGAGACATGCGCCAAACCGAACCTCTTGATCTCGAAATGCCGATCCACGGCAACGTACGTGGACCCGGCTATTACCACTGACGATAAACCACTGGAGAAGACATGTTGACCAACCCGACCATCGAAACGCTGAAAGCCCTGAAACTGCAGGGTATGATCCAAGCCCTCGAGGAGCAGCAGCAAAATGCGGCTGTAAACGTGCTGTCGTTCGAGGAGCGCGTGGCACTTCTCGTCGATCGCGAGCGTCTGTACCGCGACAACCAGCGCCGAACTCGGTTGCTGCGCGGCGCGCGGCTCAAAGTCGCCGCGGCCTGCATCGAGGATATCAACTACAAAGCGGCCCGCGGCCTGGATAGACGTCAAATCGCTGCTCTGGCTGGCGGCGAATGGATCCAACGCAACCAGAATCTGCTCATCACCGGAGCGACAGGGGCGGGAAAGACCTGGTTGGCATGTGCGTTTGCGCAGCAGGCCTGCCGTCAGGGCACCTGCGTGATGTACTGGCGGGTTCCTCGGCTAATCGAGGAGCTGCGCATCGCTCACGGCGATGGCAGCTACATCAAGTTCTTAAAGACCATCGCCAAGGCGTCCCTCATCGTACTCGACGACTGGGGCCTGACCGCGTTCTCGACGCAAGATCGTGCAGATCTATTAGAAATCCTCGATGACCGCGATAGTGCCGGCTCGACGCTGATCGCCAGTCAGTTGCCGGTGGACACCTGGCACGCCTACCTCGGTGAGCCGACTCTTGCCGACGCCATCTTGGATCGGCTGGTTCACCAGAGCCATCGGATCGAGCTCAAAGTGCTGGGCGAGTCGATGCGAAAGCCCGCATCACCGGTGACCGCATGATCCGGATCAAGAACGTCGGCCTGACGGCCGACCTTGACCCATCGTGAACACCTGAGTAAAACATCGATGTCCAGTCAACCGCTCCACACCCGTGTTCACCATCGTGTGGAAACCGCGTTCACGATCAGTGGAATACGCAGTCAGGGGGTCACTCCAGAAGCAGGTCAATGTTGCGTGACGGTTGACAAGGAAGCACTCACAAAGTGAAATACGGGGAGAACCTTTGCTAGAGCGACAGACAGCGCCAGTGAGAGTAAGCCCAACACTGCAGTCAAGCCCCTGGCGAGACGGAGAGTCCGTATGTTGCGGTCGGATTGAACCGCTGGTTTGCTGTTCTGCTGCAGCCAAACCAGGAAACAATAACGCAGGCCAGCGCAGACGCTGGGCCAACAGGTTGTTCATGCAGCTTCATGTGAATGCAGGCACGGGCATCGCGAGGATGTTTACACCATGTGCGAATGGGTTGAACGAGACAATTTATCTCTAGCAACCGTGTCAAACTGGCAGGTATGAGTAAACGCACTTTTGAGCGGTAAAGTGAAGTTCCGGCTCAGCAAACGGTCGTACTCTCGACGAACTACGCCGTAGCATTCGCAGCAGCGTGCCTCCACGCCGGTCCGATCGATAACCGTTATGCGACCGCGATAATAGGTAATAAGGCCTGCAAGCTGCAGCTTATGGGCTGCTTCTGTCACACCTTCGCGCCGAACTCCCAATAAACTTGAAAGCAGTTCGTGTGTCATTATCAATTCCGCTGATGCGATCCTGTCCAGGTTCAGCAGCAGCCATCGGCACAGCTGCTGATCGATGCAGTGCTGTCGATTACAAACCGCCGTCTGCCCTACCAGTGTGAGTAGTGCCTGTATGTACCGAAGCAACAAGCGCTGAATAGCTCCTCCTCGCAGGAACTCCTCTTTAAGAATCGCGCCCTTGATTCGAAACGCCCAACCCTGTCCCTGAGCAACCTCGCGGCTCGGTGTCGCTTCACCTCCCAAAAGGAATGCAACGCCTACCAGACCTTCGTTGCCGACCGCAGCGATTTCGGTCGATGTGCCGTCCGCAGTCGCATGGAGGAGTGAGATGATCGCCGTCGTGGGAAAGTACGCGTAGGTGAGCTGCGAGCCTGGCTCGCGCAGAGTCTCACCCAATGGAATTTCTATGGGCTCAAGATGCCGGTGCAGACGCCGCCATTCTGCGTCAGGAAGGGCCGCTAGCAGTTTATTCTGGCGAGAATCGCCGGCCAGACTAATATTGAAAGACATTCCGGTGGACCCTTCGTAGTGAACGTGGCTCCAAGCTAACTTTTTGGGCGACGGACTTCCATAAGTACAATCCGCAATCGGTCGCACTTCTTCCATTCGCGCGAACGTCATACACTAGCGGCTGTCAATTCATCACCGCGCTTCGATGCTCAGTGCTTACGACCGGGGGTATGGATGCCCAAATGCGTCCATACCTGTTACGAGGCCGCTACCTTGCTGGTAAACACAGAGGTGGCCGCGGTTTTTCGGACAGGGATGTAAGTGGAAATCTGTCGGTACAATATAGCAACCGAAGGACAGAGATCCATGAAAAAACCTAGACGAAATCATTCGGCATTGTTCAAGGCGCAGGTAGCCCGAGAGGCGATCCGGGGTGAGAAGACGGTGGCGAAGATCGACGAGTTGACGATGGAGAATTCTTTTTTAGAGGCGCACTCGGGAAATTCCCACGCCTGAGCGCAAAGCGATGATTGAGCGGGAAGTTGAGATGCCGGTGAAGCGCCAGGCACAGCTGCTGGATTTGAGTCGTTCGAGCGTTTAGTAGTTTGCGCGGGACTTACCCAAGCGGGACTTGAAGCTGATGCGGCTTTTGGATGAGTTGCATCTGAAGTGGCCGTTCTATGGGGCATAGCAAATTAATCCGAGAGCTGCAAAATCAAGGGCACGAGGTCGGCCGCCGGCATGTAAGGACGCTGATCCGACGAATGGGCATGGAGTCGATTTACCGCAAACCGCGCACAAGCATCCCAACGCCGTTATCTACGATTTATCCTTATCTGCTCACGGGACTGAAGATCGAGCGGCCTAACCACGTCTGGGCAGCCGATCCGACGTATTTGCCGATGGCACATGGCTTTCAGTATCTGGTGGCCACTATCGGCGTTGGTAGCCGCAAGACGCTCGCCTGGCGGGTGTCGAACACGATGACGCCGGACTTCTGAGTCGAGGCGTTGCAGGAGGCCCGGGAGAAATACGGGAAGCCGGAGATTTTCAACACGGACCAGGGATCTCAATTTACTTGTGGGGAATGGATCGATACGCTCAAGGGCGCCGCAGTGCAGATCGGCATGGACGGCAAGGGTCGATGAATGGACAACGTTTTTATCGATCGTCAGGGGTGCAGCGTTAAGCAGGAATGTTTACCTGCAAGCGTACGGGACCGGAGTATCTTGCAGCGCTTGCGGCTGTTGCGCCGTCGGTTGCGGAGGCTCCGCTTTTTACCGCCCGAGAGAAGATACCGGAACAACCTAACCTGATCTATGCCGAACGCGTTATGCGACCACACCCGCCTGACTCGTATCCAAGGAACCAACGGCTTTAGCCGTTGAAGAATTCATATCCAAAGCTTGCGCTCGTAATTTGGTCATTTCTGCGTCTATTTTGGCTTGCGAAGTATCCCAGTCGGGCAAAACCCAGCCTTGCAGATTTTCGAATGCGATCTCAGTCATGGCGTGGATCCACGCAGCATTTTCGTTGAGCGCGGGAATATAATAGTATTCCCCGCCCCCATGTGTTTGAAAAATGTGTTTTCCTTCCATGGCGATTTCTTCAAGCGTTTCTAGACAATCGCTCGAAAAACCTGGGCAGATGATGTCGATGCGCTTGACTTTTTTTTTGCCAAAATCAGCCAACGTGTTAGCCAAATAGGGCTTCAGCCATTCTTGTTTACCAAAGCGCGATTGAAACGCGACCGTAAATTCATCTTTACTTAACCCTAAAGCTTCAGCTAACAACCGTGCGGTTTTGTGGCATTGACAGTGGTAGGGGTCGCCGTTGGTTAAATGCGTTTTTGGTACGCCATGAAAACTCATCACTAATTTGCTACATTTGCCGTTATTTTCCCAATGTTTTCGCACGCTTTGCGCTAACGCTGAAATGTAACTTGGGTGGTCATGATAGTTGCGTATGCTGCGTAAGGCAGGTTGGTTGCGCTTTTTTAGTAACACGCGGAACACCGCGTCCATGGCCGATGCTGTGCTGCTGGCGGCATATTGCGGATACAACGGAAACACCAAAAGGCGATCGCAATGTTGCGCGCAAAGTTTATCAATAGCAGATTGCATACTCGGGTTTCCGTAACTCAGCCCAAGTTCTACCGCAAATGGCGATTTAATCTTTTTCGCTAAAAGGCCGCGAAACAGT
>JAYTXS010000095.1:0-5687 GCA_043742845.1 Gammaproteobacteria bacterium | reverse complement strand
CCATGCGCGCGGCGCACGGTCCGCGCCGCAGCTCGCCGGCCGCTATCGAAAGCCAGCGCTGCACGTTCGCCGCAGTGACCGGATCCTCCGGCAGCCATCGGCTTGCCGGCGCATAGCGCTTGGCGAGATAAACGAGGATGGCATGGCTATCGACTAGCGTCAGGTCACCGTCCTGCAGCACCGGAATTTGCCGCAGGGGGCTTAGCCGCTGGAATTCGTCCGTGCTACGCATCTCGATGGGCGCTGCGATGAAGCGATAGGGCAGGCCCAGCATGCATAACAAAAGCTCTACGCGATGGCAGTGCCCCGACAACTGCGTGCCGTGGAGAACGATTTCAGTGGAGGCCACGGTTAATTTTTCCTTTTGGGGTAGCAATTCGGAGGACGATTATACTATTCCAATATTCGTATTAAAGAGGATAGACTGAAAGTCAGAATTCCATTAATAGGAATAATATATGGACCGACTTGAGGAACTTGCCACCTTGGTAGCGATCATCGATGCCGGTAGTCTGGTGGCCGCATCGCGACGATTGCAAAGATCACCGCCTGCTGTCACCCGCGCCCTTAACGCCTTGGAAGATCGCATGGGATTGCGGCTGGTCGAAAGAACGACACGCCGTCTTTCGCCCACGGAAGCCGGCAGCGCGCTTGCCGACCGCGCGCGCAGCCTGCTGTCGGATTACGAGCAGCTTTCTGCCGTCGGCTCGCAAGCCCGGCTTCAGGGCGTACTGCGTATCACGGCGCCGGTTCAGTTTGGACGTCGCCATGTAGCACCCATCGTGTCGGCATTCCTCAACGAGCACCCGGATGTGCGAGTCGAACTCACGCTCAATGACCGTAATCTCGACCTTGTTGAGGAGGGCCTGGATTTGGCCGTTCGTATCGGGCCCCTGGCGGATTCGAGCTTGGTGGCGCAGACGGTGGGCAGCGTGCGGCGGGTGGTCGTGGCGAGCCCGGCTTATCTCTCGCGGCGTGGTCTACCGCAAGTGCCAGCGGATCTGGCCGCGCATGACACGATTTTTGGCGCGGCGCGCTCCTCCGCACGCGAATGGCGCTTCGGGCCATCCCCTCGAGGCGCCGTCGTGCGCCTCACTCCGCGGTTGCTCGTCGATGACGTCGACACTCAGTTGCAGGCGGCGCGCGCCGGCCGCGGGATTGCGCGACCACTGTCCTATCAAGTCGCCGACGATTTGGCGGGCGGCACGCTGGTGCGGCTGCTGCGAGATTTCGAGCCGGGCCCTCTGCCGGTGCAATTGGTCACGTTGAGGCGCAGCTACATGGCTCCGAAGGTGCGAGCCTTTCTGGATAGCGCGGTAGTCAATTTTCGAGATGCGGAAGTTATCCGCTAACGCGCAGCTCAGGGCTGCAGACGGGTGACACTCCACGGCGCGTCTGACCCGTCGGACGGCTGATCGCGCAGTCCTCGGGTCCAGCGAGCGCGGTCGTGGATGCGGAATTCGCCTTCCACCCAGAGCTCCACAGCGTCCGCCAGCAGACGATATCCACCCCAGTTGGGGGGCCGCGGTACTTCCACGGCAACTTGGTCGGGCTCAGGAGTGCCCGGGCCCTCGTAAGGGATCTTGAATCGGCGAGCGACCGCGGCGACGCTGTGCTCCAGCTCATGCCTCGATCCCACCGGCTGGCTTTGTTCGCTCGCCCAGGCACCCAAGCGGCTCTGCCAGGGCCGCGTGCTGAAGTAGGCGTCATTCTCGGTATCGGAGAGCAATTCCACCCGGCCTTCGACACGCACTTGCCGGTGGCGATGGTCCCAATGAAACACCGCTGCCGCCCGGCCGTTGGCCGCGAGTTCCCTGCCCTTGCGCGAACGATAGTTGGTGTAAAAGAGGATGAAGCCGGGTTGAGAGTTGATCTGCTTGCACAAGACGACCCGCGCGGACGGGTAGCCGCGGCTGTCTACGGTCGCTAACACCATGGAATTGGGATTCGGTTGGGCCGCGTCGAGGCGCGCTTGCGTCAACCATTGTGCCGCGATATCCAAAGGATTCCCCGGCAACGGATCAGGCAGGGTCTCCGTCCAGAATTTCTTTATGCTCTTGCTCATACCAGAATGGTAGCCCTGCCGCCGCGCTTGCGGTAGCCGTGATCAGCCAGTACAACGGGAGCGGCAAAATTCCGAGGGCTTTAGCGGTATGAATCTGGATGAATTGCGGGCTGAGTTGACCGATCTCGATGGCCGGCTGCTGGAACTGGTTGCGCGCCGTCAGGCGCTGAGCGAGCAAGTGGCGGCCGTCAAGCGCGCCACGGGCCGAGCGACCCGCGATTTCGGGCGAGAGCGCGAGGTTATCCTGCGGGCCCGCAATGCGGCCGCGCGCTTGGGGGTGGCGCCGGACCTTGCCGAATCGCTGCTGCGGCAACTCATACAGTCTTCCTTGACGACTCAGGAGCATGCGCGGGTCGCCGCCCAAGCTCACGGCAGCGGCAAACGCGCCTTAGTGATCGGCGGCCACGGCAAAATGGGCGGTTGGTTCGTTGAATTTCTGGCCTCGCAGGGATTTCGGGTTGCAATAGCCGATCCCATGGGCGGCCCTCCAGGGTTTGATGTCATTGAGGATTGGCAGAGCGATCCGTTGGATTTTGACTTGATCGTACTGGCTACTCCATTGAGTGCCACGACGCGCCTGCTCGAGTTCCTGGCGCAGCGCGCGCCGCGCGGCCTGATCTTCGACCTGGGGTCGCTCAAGACGCCGCTGCGCGCCGGTCTCGATGCACTGGTAAAGGCCGGCTGCCGCGTGACCTCGCTGCATCCGATGTTCGGGCCGGATACGGTGTTGTTGTCCGGCCGCCATGTGATTTTCATCGACTTGGGCAATGCTGATGCACTGCAGGAAGCGCAGGAATTATTCGCCCCCACCATGGCTGAGCGGGTGGTCATGGGCCTCGATGAACACGATCGCTTGATAGCCTATGTTTTGGGTTTGTCGCACGCGCTCAACATCGCTTTCTTTACAGCGCTCGCCGATAGTGGTGAAGCTGCTCCGCGGCTGGCACGTCTATCGAGCACTACCTTTGATTCGCAACTCGAAGTGGCGAGCCGCGTCGCCGCCGAAAGTCCGGATTTGTATTACGAAATCCAGAGCCTGAACCAATACGGCGGCGAGTCCTTGCTAGCGCTGCAGCAGGCCGTGGAGCGTCTGGTGACGACGGTGAAGTCGGGCGATGCAAAGGAATTTACCGCCATCATGAACCGAGGACGAGCGTACTTGGACGTGCGGGCCGCGGCGCGCGCCGGTTAGGCTGCCAGGGGTTTGCAGATATATGGATGACTTGGCGCGGGAAAACGAGGATCTCAAAAGACGTCTGGCAGAGATGACCTCCGAGGCCGCCAACAACGAGAGCATCTTGAAGCGTACCCAGGCGCGCGAGTTGACCCTGTTGGCCGCGGACAGCCTGGCTCAGCTGCTGCGCGCCATGGTTGACGGACTGCGTGAGTCCTATGCGCTCGACGCCATTAGCGTCGTGCTGCTCGATCCCCAGCATGAGGTTCGGCATTTGTTGCTGGCCGGCGGTGATAGGCCAGACGAATTCAAGCAGATTTTCTTCGTCGATTCCCTGATCGGGCTCGCGCCGCAATTGACAGCGCTGCACAAGCCCTGGCTCGGACCGTTCGTCGGGGCCGATCATCATCTGTTGTTTCCGGGCGCCACGAATCTCAAGAGCGCGGCGCTGGTGCCCTTGCCGCGCAAGGATCGCGCAACCGGAGCGTTGTGCTTCGGCAGCCGCGATCCTGCGCGCTTCACGCGGCATCACGGCACGGAATTTCTGGCGCATTTGGGGGCGGTGGCCGCCGTGTGCATCGAGAACGCCGTCAATCGCACGCGCCTGCTGCGCGCCGGCATTACCGATTTCCTGACCGGCTGGCACAATCGGCGCTACCTGCAGCAACGCTTGAAGGAGGAGTTGGGGCGCGCGCAACGGCGCGCCGCAAGCATCGCCTGCCTGATGATTGACGTCGACCGGTTCAAAGCCATCAACGATGGCTACGGACATCTGGCAGGCGATAATGCGCTGAAAGAAATTGCGCATCGCGTGGAATCGCAAATTCGCAGCATGGATACGGCCGCGCGTTTCGGCGGGGATGAACTGGCGATTCTTTTGCCGGAGGCCGGGGCTGCCGAGGCGGCGACTCTGGCCGAACGCATTCGCGAAGTCATCGCGGCAGTGCCTTTTTCTCTCACGGCGCAGATCGAGCGCAGCCTGACGGTGTCGGTTGGCGTGGCGGCGGTGACCCCAGGTCGCCATGAAACGGACTTAAAGGCGGTAGGTGACCGCTTGTTAGCCGACGCCGATGCGGCCCTGTATCGGGCCAAAGCGCTCGGGCGAAATCGCGTGCAGGTGGGCGCCGGGTAGCGGGGGTCGGCGGATCCGGCCGCTACGAGCTGATGCGCCGTTCCCGGCGCATCAGCGCCAAGAACAAGGGCACGCCGATCAGCGCAGTAAGCGCGCCCACCGGCAGTTGCCGAGGCGCGGCGGCGATTCGCGCCAAAGTATCCGCCAGAGTGAGCAGCGCACCACCCAGTAATATAGACGCCGGCACGACGATGCGGTGGTTGCTGCCCGCAACCAGGCGAACCAGGTGCGGGGTGACGAGGCCAATGAATCCTATGCCTCCTGCAGTGGTTACCGCGGTGGCGGTCAAGGCGGCGGTCGCACCGAACAACATGATTCGTGCCGGCGAGAGCGCCACTCCCAGGGACTGCGACTCGATTTCGCCTCGAGCCAGCACGTTCAAGCTGCGCGCGCCGGCGACAGCCAGCCCGCCCACAACCAGCAACAGGCATAACGCCGCCGGTGAGAACGGCGCAAAGGATAAGTCGCCCATCAGCCAGAACAGCATGCCGCGCAATTTCGTCTCATCGCCGAGCGCCAGCATTAGGCTGACGACCGCGGCGCAGCCGGAGGCCACCACCACGCCGTTGAGCAAGAGCCTTTGCGGTGTCCAGCCGCCGCGCGCATGGGCCAGCGCAAATACCAGGAGGGTCGCGCCCAGCGCTCCCGTCCCCGCTGCCCAATCGACGATAAAGCCGCCGAATCCCAACAGCATCGCACCCAATGCCGCAACGGCCGCTCCGCCGGAAATGCCGAGAACATAGGGATCGGCCAAAGGATTGCGCAGCAGGACTTGCATCAGCACGCCCGCGAGCGCAAGCAACCCGCCGGTGCTGAAGGCGTTGAGGGCGCGCGGCAGGCGCAAATTCAAGATCACCTCTCGTACGACGGAATCCTGACCGCCGAGCACGGCTTGCAGCGCACTGCTGAGCGCAACGGAGGTGCTGCCGACCGATAGAGCAAGGAGCAAACTTAATGCAGCGATCAACGCCAATAATGCAAGCAACCTGCCGGGTTTGATGTTCCGAGCCATGTGCGGGGTACCTTAGTGCGCTTGCACGGCGACCACAAGCGGCCGGTGATATGGAACAATCGACACAATGTCCATTCAACCCGCCACTGACTACATCGACAAGGAAGGCTTTCGCGCCAATGTGGGAATCGTGCTGACGCATGGTTGCGGAGAAGTGTTCTTGGGCGGCCGTGTGGGAGGACGGGGCTGGCAATTTCCCCAGGGCGGCGTTAATCGCGGCGAGCAGGTTGAGGAGGCGCTGTTTCGCGAGCTCAAAGAGGAAATAGGCTTGGAACAAGCAGATGTGCAGGTGTTGGGCGCGACC
>JAYTXS010000094.1:0-3117 GCA_043742845.1 Gammaproteobacteria bacterium | reverse complement strand
TTGGGGAAAAAAGTCGTGCTGCCGAGGCTGCGGCCGGCGCGGATGAACATCAACGCGACGCAGTACTCGCCATTGGCCGCGGCGATGGCGATGACGTCGGCATCGTGATCGATATCAGCCGTGACGATCTGCTGCGCCTGAACCGTCTTGAGCTTCGCCAACTGATCCCGCAACTGCGCAGCCTCTTCGTATTGCAGCCGCTCCGCCGCTGCCTCCATGCGACGGCCTAAGTCCTGGAATACTTCATCATTACGCCCCTCCAACACCTTGATAGCGGCGCCCACGTCGCGCGCGTAATTCTCTTTGGAAATGAGCCCCACGCAAGGCGCCGTGCAACGCTGGATCTGGTATTGCAGGCAAGGTCGTGACCGGTTTGCGAAATACGTGTCATCGCAGTTGCGCAGGCGAAAAAGCTTTTGCAGCTGCTGTAAAGTTTCGCGCACCGCGCCTGCCGACGGGTATGGGCCGAAGAACCGCCCCGGTTCCTTACGCGATCCGCGGTAGAAAGTAAGGCGCGGAAACTCGTGCTCGGTGTCGAAATGCAGGTAGGGAAAGCTCTTGTCGTCGCGCAGCACCACATTGAACCGCGGCCTGTGCTTCTTGATGAGATTGAATTCGAGCAGCAGCGCTTCCGTGTCGGAACTAGTGATGGTGACTTCCATCGCCGCCGTCTTGGCGACCAACGCCTGGACTTTCGGATGCACATTGCTGGCCTGAAAGTACGAACTCACCCGGCTCTTGAGGCTGCGCGCCTTGCCGACGTAGATAATCTCGCCGCGCTCATCCAGCATTCGGTAGACGCCGGGGCGCGCCGGCAAGCTGTCGACGAAGGATTTGGCATCAAACGCTGCCGTGAGGTCCGCGCTCATCCCGCACGCGCCGCGAACGCCAGCTCACGCGCTCTGCCGACGACGCCCTCGAACATGGGAGTGGTGAGCCGCCGGGTCTGAGTGTTGTAGCGGCTGCAATGATAAGAATCCACCATCAGGAAACGGTCGCTTAAGGCGTGCTCGGCGGCGTGCGCAAAACGATAACCGCTGCTGGGCAGCTTGCAGGCACGCAGCACCGCCGCGTGCGCAATGGTCCCCAGCGCCAAGATGACGCGGGCGTCGCCGCTAACTTCAAGCTCTACACGAAGAAAATCGTTGCATTCCTTGATTTCTATAGGTAATGGCTTGTTTTCGGGAGGCAGACACTTCACCGAATTGGTAATACGGGCGCCAATCAATTCGAGTCCGTCATCCGCCGCGGTGGATACGGGACGGCTGGCGAGGCCGAATTTGAACAAGGTGGCATACAGCAGAATGCCGGCATGATCGCCGGTGAAGGGCCGACCCGTGCGGTTGGCGCCGTGCATACCGGGGGCCAGACCCACGATCAGCAATCTCGCTTTGGGGTCGCCGAAGGGCGGCACCGGCCGGCAGTAATACGTCGGCTCCTCGAGGTGCACCGCGTCTAGAAACGCGGCGAGGCGCGTGCAGCGCCGGCAAGTGACATCAAAAGAACTGTTCATCAGCGGCGTCAACACGTAGGCACAAATAAAAAACGGGCTACGCGGAATCTCCGCGTAGCCCGCCGTCGATCGCGCGCGGCATTTGGACTAACCCGAGCGCAACCTAACCTTTATCCCATCGAAGGGCTTGGGATCTCTTCAGACTAATTGCGGCCGGAAAGATTCCGCAAAATTCGTCTTTAATATCTGTTTCTCAAGGGCGCGGGAGAGGTTTGCGAGCCAGAATAGCACCTGCACGCTTCGAGGCAAGCCGGCTTTGCAAAAAAGCCTCTAAGGAACGAGATTCTCTCTAGTTATATTCGATAACCAGTTGATTTAACTTGATATATAAATCATCCCTAGGGAGCTTTAACGGTTCGTCCCCGGGCGCCCGCACGGCGCGCAATCAGCATGGCCAACTCCAGCGCCTGCTCGGCATTGAGGCGCGGATCGACCTGCGAGCGATACGCTCGGACCAGGTCGGCCTCCGCCAGACCGCGCGCGCCGCCGATGCACTCGGTGACATCCTCACCGGTCAGTTCGATGTGCACGCCGCCCAGCATCGAGCCCTCTTCTTCGTGGATGCGAAATGCGGCCTCAACCTCTCCTAGAATATTGTCGAAGCGGCGCGTCTTGACGCCCCCCGATGTGGTCTCCGTATTGCCGTGCATGGGATCGCAAACCCAGAGCACTTGCGAGCCCGTCGCCCGCACCGCGCGAATCATGGCGGGCAGCCGCCGCTCGATGTCCTTCACCCCGAAGCGATGGATGAACGTCAATCTTCCCGGCTCGTTCTGCGGATTCAGCACTTGGACGAGTTCTTGCAGCCACTCGGCGCTCATGGCTGCGCCGACTTTCACGCCGATGGGATTGGAGATCCCGCGAAAATATTCTATGTGCGCACCGTCGATGTTGGCTGTGCGCATGCCGATCCACGGCATGTGCGTGGCTAGGTTGTACCAGTGCTTCTGGCGCTCGATGTAGCGGGTCTGCGCCTGCTCCGATAGCAGATGCAGCCCTTCGTGGCTGGTGTAGAAATCGCCGCGAGTCGCCGCATGCACCCGCTGCCCGCTCATGGACTCGAAAAACTCCAACGACTCGGCAATGGAATCGACGATTTTTTGATAGCCGTCGCGCAGTTCCGCATGACGCAGAAAGCTCAAGTCCCAGTATTCCGGATGATGCAAGTCGGCGAAGCCACCGTCGATCAAGGCGCGCACGAAATTCAACGTGAGCGCAGCGCGCTCATAGCCACGCAGCAGCAGCTCCGGATCCGGCTCGCGCTCCGCCGCCGAGAATCCCGGGCGGTTGACATTATCCCCACGATAGGTGGGCAAAGTGATGCCGTCGCGAGTTTCGGTGTCGGCGGAGCGTGGCTTGGCATACTGCCCGGCAAAGCGGCCCACCCGAATGATGGGTTTCTTTAAGCCCTGCAACAGCACCAGGCTCATCTGCAGCAGGATCTTCAGTCGCCGGGCGATATTATCGGACTCGCAATCCTCGAAACTCTCGGCGCAATCGCCGCCCTGTAGCAGGAACTGCTCGCCGCGCTGCGCCTGGGCCAGCTTGGCGCGTAACGCCTCGATCTCCCAGGACACCACCAAGGGCGGCAGCCGGCTCAACGA
>JAYTXS010000093.1:0-3967 GCA_043742845.1 Gammaproteobacteria bacterium | reverse complement strand
TTACAAAACCGTTGCACTACCACTGTGCTAAGCCGGCGTAGATGAGGCGGCATTATAGCCGACGAATTCTGCGATGGTTTGTCGAAGCGTCGAGCCGCGTCGGCGCCCGTCATTGTGCGCGGGGCGGTGGGAAACCTGGGACGACATCGGCGAGCGCGGCCTGTAGCGCATTCACATGCTCGAACAGCGCATCGACGTGGCCGCCGAAGCCGTCCTTCGAGGGAGTATCGAAGGTGATGAGGCGTTTCGGATCGTTGGCAGCGTCATATAGCTTCAGTGCGTGCGAATAGGGGATGAGCGAATCGGCTCTGCTGTGGGCGATCACGATGGGCATATGCACGTCGCGGATGCGGGCCAGTGAGTTGAACTGTATGGCGACGGCGAGGCGCACCGGCAAGTAGGGATATCTGTCTGCGGCGGCATCCGGTATCGAGGTGAACGCGCCGAACAGGACGAGAGCAGCGGCGGGGTGCCGGCTCGCGAGCCTCACGGCCGGGCCTGATCCCAAGGAATGACCGAGGATAATGATGCGATTCGCGGCAACGCCGCGTTGCAGCAACAGCTGGTACGCCGCTTCAGCATCTTCGTACATGGCGGACTCGGAGGGTTGACCGGGCGATCGACCGAAGCCGCGGTAATCGACTTCTAGGACGTTGAATCCCGATTCGCGAAGTGCTTCGCAATGCCGTACCTGCCAGCGTGAGAACGCCGAATCGGCATTGCCGTGCAGCTGCAATATCCAAAAGCCGTTGTCAACGGCGGTGTCTGCGTGAAACAGGAGGCCGGCGAGGTCGGGGCTTTTTGCGATGGGCACCGCGGTGACTTCGGCGTCCGCGGGGAGCGTGGTTAACAGGTGCTGGCGGCTGATTGCTGCCGCGAACACCAATTCATCTTCATGTACCTTGAGCCAGACCAGGGCGAGCGTCATGACCAGCAGGACGGCACCCACTAGTATTAGAGCGATTCGAGCGGTGCGCTTGATCACGAGTGCCAGCTTCCCAGGGCGTCGCGCGCGGCCTGGTTGAGTGGGCGCGCGAGCAGGCCGCTCTGCGTCACCTTGATTTCAAATAGCGCACCGTCCGCCATGGGGAGAAAAGTGGCGCTGCCATAGAGAGCGTCCATCCAGGGTATCCAGGAATGATAGCGGTGCACCCAGTCCCACGGGTCTATGCGCTGCGGAGGATTGAGCGAGTACACCGTGCGTGCCTGGGTTCGCTCATCCTCGATGCCGCTATACCGGCCGCCGATGCGCTCCAAGCGGTAGGCGGTGTCGAAGCCAACAAGATTGGCAAAGGCGTGCCATTTGAGCACCCGCGCATCGACTTGCCATTCATCACCGCGCAATTCAAAACTCGCATGTTCGCCGTTGGGATAGGTCAAAACCGCGTTGAACCGGCGGTCTGCGGTGCGAGTCAATTGCAGTTCGCCGGCGGGCTGCTCGAAGCTTAAGCGCTGGTAGGTGCGCAAGTTGGCCGCGAGCATCAAGACGCAGACGCTGAGCAGTACGAATATGAGTGCGGTGGCGCCGTGCAATGCACCGCCCATCATTCGGCGCCGGCGTAAGCGGCGCACTGCCAAGATCAAGAACAGGATTCCCGCGAGCGCGCAGACGACGATCAGTGCGGTGAATGTCATGGGGGAAGTCTAGCGGATGCCGTAACGGAGCCGGAACCGAACCTCATGGGACTAACAAAACACTTAGCCCGGTTCCGGTGTCTCGTTGCAGACAGGCGTAGTTTGCTTTGTTTCCAATGATTTGCAAGTGTTGTCTGCGATTTGTCCTCAAGCGGTCGCACTTTCTCGCGCAGAAATTCCCGGATTAGTTAGGATGCACGCTCATTAACGGACTTTAATAAATTGACCACGAGGTGTTAACCAGCGTGGGGTCAAGGTAGTGGTGAATTCTCGATCCTGCTCCCCGCGCGGTCTACGTTGAGGTTGTTTAGCTAATGTGGATTGTCGAAGTTGCGCTGCGGCGGCCTTACACATTCCTGGTGATGGCGCTGCTGATTGTCCTCGCAACGCCCCTCGTGCTGTTGAAAATGTCCACGGACATCTTTCCTGAAATCAATATTCCGGTGATCAGCATCGTCTGGACGTACGGCGGATTGTCGGCGCAGGAAACCGGCCAGCGTATCGCCGCGACCACGGAACGCAGCCTTACGACGACCGTCAATGACATCGAGCACATCGAATCGGAGTCATTGGCTGGTTTCGCGATCACCAAGGTCTTCTTCCAGCCAAACGCCAATATTCCGACGGCCATTTCGCAAATAGTGGCCATAGAAAACCAGCAACTGCGGCAATTGCCTCCCGGCATCTTGCCGCCATTGGTGATCAAGTACTCTGCTTCGGCCATTCCCGTCATTCAACTGGGCCTGTCCAGCGCCACCATGACCGAGCAGGCCGTGTTCGATTCGGCGGTGAATTTCCTGCGTCCGCGGCTGGTGACCATCCCGGGAGTCGCCGTGCCCTGGCCGTTCGGCGGCAAGCAACGCGTAATCTCTGTCGATCTCGACACCAATGCGTTGGTGGCCAAGGGATTGACCCCCAACGATGTGGTCAACGCGGTCAGCGCCCAGAATCTGGTGCTGCCGTCCGGCACCGCCAAGATCGGCGCCACGGAGTTCGCGCTGG
The DNA here is from genome assembly GCA_043742845.1 of Gammaproteobacteria bacterium. Taxonomy (GTDB): domain Bacteria; phylum Pseudomonadota; class Gammaproteobacteria; order Steroidobacterales; family Steroidobacteraceae; genus Bog-1198. The sequence continues at coordinate 1,330 of JAYTXS010000093.1, read as the reverse complement.
CCATGAATGGTTCGCCCGACAGCATCGATGGACTGAATAAAATCCCTGTACTGACCCGAAACGGGGTGACCACCTATCTTTCGGAGGTGGCGCATGTGCGTGACGGGTTCTCGCCGCAGACCAACGTCGTGCGACAGAACGGCGAACGCGGCATTCTGGTTTCGGTCCTCAAGAACGGCGGCTCATCGACTCTCGATATCGTCAGCACCTTGCTGGCGCAACTGCCCCTTGTCGAGCAGATCCTGCCCAAGGAGCTGAAGATCACGCCGCTGTTCGATCAATCGGGCTTCGTGCGCGCCGCGATCAGCGGCGTGGTGCGCGAGGCGCTGATTGCGGCTTGTCTTACCGCCGCCTTGATTCTGCTGTTTTTGGGGAATTGGCGTAGCACCTGCATCATCGCCATCTCAATACCGCTGTCCATCCTGTCCTCGATCATTGCGCTTTACCTCATAGGGGAAACGCTGAACATCATGACCTTGGGCGGTCTCGCGCTGGCGGTAGGCATTTTGGTCGACGACGCCACCGTGACCATTGAGAACATCGAGCGCCATCGGCATTTGGGTTCGGATCTGCACAAGGCCATCTTGGAAGGCGCGGGCGAAATCGCGGTGCCGGCCTTGGTATCGACTCTGTGCATTTGTATAGTCTTCGTGCCGATGTTCTTCCTCACCGGCGTTGCGCGTTACTTGTTCGCACCGCTGGCCGAAGCGGTGGTGTTCGCCATGCTGGCATCGTATGTTCTGTCTCGCACCTTGGTGCCCACGCTCGTCATGATGATGATGGATCGTGCGCCGCCTGAGACGAACGCCCGTGCTAGCTTGTTGCAGCGCGTTTACCGCGGCTTCGACGCCCGTTTCGAGAAGATTCGCGGCGCCTATTCCATCATTCTTGCCGAGATCCTGGCGCGCCGCCGCCTGTTCGCGGGAGCCTTCTTGGGATTCTGCGTGCTGTCCTGCTGCTTGGTGTTCTTTCTGGGCCGAGATTTCTTTCCCAGTGTGGATGGCGGCCAGATACGCCTGCACATGCGCCTGCCGACGGGTACTCGCATCGAGGAGACTGCGCGAGTGGCCGATCAGGTGGAAAGCGTCATCCGCACCATAGTGCGGCCCGCCGACATCGGCACCGTTCTCGACAACCTCGGGGTGGCAGTCAGCGGCATCAATAAATCCTATAGTAATGCGGGGACCTTCGGCAGCCATGACGGTGAAATTCAAGTGTCGCTGAATGCCGGGCATCGGCCGACGGAGCAGTACATGGAAGAAATGCGCCGCGAGTTGCCGCGTCGATTTCCGGGTGTGGAGTTCTTCTTTCAACCTGCCGATATGGTGAC
>JAYTXS010000092.1:0-5770 GCA_043742845.1 Gammaproteobacteria bacterium | reverse complement strand
CCGGCATTCACCCCCGTGCCGCGGGTGAAGCCGGGGGCCGACGGGCGCACCGGCGCGTTGTCGGGTACTCCGCATGCCAAGGAGCCGGATCCGGAACTCGGCACTGACATCATCGATCAGCGCCGCTATACGTCGCCGCAGTTCATGCGCCTGGAATGGGAGCGACTGTGGACCAAGGTGTGGCTGGTCGCGGGCCGTGCCCTCGATATGCCCGATGCCGGCGATTACATCGCCACGGAAATAGGTGCGGAATCGATCATGGCCGTGCGCCAAGCCGATGGCAGCGTTCGCGCCTTTTACAATGTGTGCCAGCATCGAGGCAATCGGCTGCGGCCTTGCGGGCGCGGATCGGCCGGTGCCTCGCAGTCCTTTAAATGCCTGTATCACCATTGGGAATACAATCTCGACGGCTCCTACCGCCGCATTCCCGACGTCGATACCTTTGCCCAGGGAGCACCTCCCTATGGCCTCACCGAGATCAAGTGCGAGGTATGGGGTAGTTTCGTTTGGTTCTCGATGGACCCGGACGCCGCGCCGCTAGCGCAATACTTGGCGCCCATTCAGGAGCACTTGGACCCATATCATTTCGAGCGCATGGTGCAGACCCGCGACATTACAGTCGAGTGGGATTGCAACTGGAAGGCGTCGGTGGACGCGTTCAACGAAAGTTATCATGTGCAAGGCATCCATCCGCAGCTGCTGTGGTACTTGCACGATCTGGATATCCAAATCGATTGCTATGGACGGCACAATCGGTACCTGATTCCGTTCGGCACGCTGTCGCCGCGCGTGCGTAAGCCGAATACCATTCCCGACTCCATCAAATCGATCATGAAAGCGGCAGGCATGGATACTGTCGACTACGACGAGCCTATTGCCAACATTCGACGCGACGTGCAGAAGCACAAGCGCGCGACCGGCGCACAGTTGGGCAAGGACTATTCAGAATTGAACGACGATCAGCTCACGGATGATTATCACTACACTATTTTCCCCAACCTCTCACTGAATCTACACGCGGACGATTTCTGGGTATTCCGCCAGCGTCCGCATGCCACTGACCCGAACAAGATGTACTACGACATCTGGACCTATGAGCTGGTATCGCAGGGGCAGGAATGGCCCAATCGTGCCAAGCACCAGACCTGGAAGCACGGCGATAGATCGATTGGCTTGGTGCTCGATCAGGACGCCGCGAATCTGCCGAATGTGCAGGCCGGCATGCATTCGCGCGGCTTTCGCGGCCTTTGGCTGGGTCGGCAGGAACTGCGCATTCGGCATTTTCATAAAGTAATCGACGACTATCTGTTTGCGTCGGGCGCGGTTGCGTCGGGCGCCGTCGCGTCGGGCGCCGTCGCGTCGGACCCCGACCGCGACGCTTGGAAAACGGGAGGCAGTACATGACTTTCAGCGTGAATTTGAGCAATGAGCGGCTGCTGCGGGCGTATCGGCAGATGAAGGTCATCCGCGAGTTTGAGGAACGTTTGCACGTCGAAATTGCGACCGGCGAAATTCCGGGTTTTACACATTTGTACGCCGGCCAGGAGGCCATTGCGGTGGGCGTGTGCGAGCAATTGACCGACTCGGATTACATCGTCAGCACTCACCGCGGCCATGGTCACTGCATAGCCAAAGGCTGCGATGTGGGCGGCATGATGAAGGAAATCTACGGACGCAAGGATGGACTGTGCCACGGCAAGGGCGGCTCGATGCATATCGCCGACATGACCAAGGGCATGTTGGGCGCGAATGCCATCGTCGGCGGTGGGCCGCCGATCGCCGTCGGCGCCGCGATCGCCTGCAAGCTACGTGGCAATCGCCATGTCAGTGTCGCCTTCGGCGGCGACGGCAGCGCCAATCAAGGCACGGTCTTTGAGGCCATGAACATGGCCGTGGTACTGCGCGTACCGGCCGTCTTCGTGTTGGAAAACAACGGCTATAGCGAGCATACCGGCGCTGCGTACGCGGTGGGCTCCGGCGATCTCGCCGGCCGCGCCCGTGGTTTCGGCATGCCGGCGGAATGCATCGATGGTGCCGATTTCCACGCGGTGTATGACGCGGTGGGCCGCGCGGTGGCGCGCGCCAAGAACGGCGAGGGCCCGAGCACCATCGAAGCGACGATAACCCGCTACTACGGTCACTTCGAGGGCGACCCGCAAAATTATCGCGCCAAGGACGAGGTGGCGAGGCTGCGTGTCACGATGGACTGTCTGAAGCGGTTTCGAGAGCGTGCGGTGGCGGATCGGACGGTTGCGCAGGGCGAACTCGATGCCATCGACACCGAGGCCGTTGCGCTCATCGATGCCGCCGTCAGAGACGCGAAGGCCGCGGCGCCGCCGGTCGAAGCTGATCTGTACTCCGACGTCTACATTCAGTACTGATTTCTCAAGGAACGCATCCACCATGCCGCTGATCACTATGCGCGACGCGCTCAACCAAGCGCTCCATCAGGAAATGGCGCGCGACGAACGCATCATCGTGCTCGGCGAGGACGTCTCCGGCGGTGCCGGCGGCACCTCCGGCGAACGGGAAGCGTCCGGCGGCATATTCGGCGTCACGAAGGGTCTGCTGCCGAAGTTCGGTGAAGGCCGGGTCATCGACACACCTATTTCCGAGTCGGCAATCGTCGGTGCCGCGGCCGGCGCTGCGCTTGCCGGCCTGCGTCCGGTGGCCGAGATCATGTTCGCCGACTTCGTCGGCGTGTGCATGGACCAGATCTACAATCAGATAGCGAAATTCCGCTACATGTTCGGCGGCAAGAGCAGCTGCCCGGTGGTGATCCGTATGGCCATGGGCGCCGGCATGAACATGGGGCCGCAACATTCGCAGACCATTTATTCTTTGCTGACGGCGGTGCCGGGACTGAAAATCGTAATTCCTTCGAATGCCTATGACGCCAAGGGTCTGTTGATACAGGCTATTCGCGACGACGATCCGGTCATTTTCTTCGAGCATAAGGCTCTTTATCCGCGTAAAGGCGAGGTGCCGGAGAACACCTATACCATAGCGTTTGGAGAGGCGAATTTGGTGCGCGAAGGCGAGCACGTAACGGTGGTCGCTATCGCCCGCATGGTGCCCTTCGCGGAGCGTGCCATCGACGCACTCGCCAAGGAGGGAATTACCTGCGACCTGATCGATCCGCGCACCACGTCGCCGCTCGATGAGGAGACCATCATCGAGAGCGTCGAAGGAACCGGGCGATTGGTCATCGTCGATGAGTCGCCGCCGCGCTGTGGAATGGCCAGTGATATTGCCGCCATCGTGGCGCAGAAGGCATTCCGCTCGCTCAAGAGACCGATCATCCAGGTTACGCCGCCGCACACGCCCATTCCGTTCGCGCCGGCGCTCGAGCGCCTGTACGTGCCGGGCCCGCCGCGGATCGAGGCTGCCATCCGTCAAGCAATGAAGGACGAATAGTGGCCGCCCTCATCAGCGCGATCACCATGCCCAAGTGGGGCATCGAGATGACGGAAGGGACCATCACTGGTTGGCGAGTGAAGGAAGGCGCACGCGTCGAACGTGGAGCGGAAATTCTCGACGTCGAGACGGAAAAAATCGTCAATGCCGTCGAGGCGCCGGTCGACGGCGTGTTGCGGCGAATCCTCGCGGACAGCGGCGACACTCGCGCAGTGGGCGCGCTCATCGGCGTAATCGCCGAGGCGACGATCAGTGACGCCGACATCAAAGGCTTCATCGACTCTTTCGTTGCGGCGGTAGTGTCGTTCGATTCGGACGCAGTCCCCGCGCAGGCCGCCCAAGCCGCAGCGCCGCCAGCCGAGAAGGCCGAAGCGGCTACCGCTGCGGCGCCGGTGACGACGGGCGGCGAGACGGCAGCCATCTCCGATGAGGCACGAGTGAGCCCCATCGCCCGACGCGTCGCGGAGCGGCTGGGTGTGGATTTGTCCAAAGTGACCGGCACCGGCCGCAACGGACGCATCTCCAAAGACGATGTAGAGGCTTTCGCGGGCGCGACCGCGAGTCCTCAATCTTCAGTCAGCGCTGCCGCCCCAATTGCAGCCACGGCAAACGCGGTGCGCCGAGTGCGCATGAGTGCGCGCCGCGGCACCATCGCTCGTCGCTTGCTGGAATCTAAGCAGTCGATACCGCACTACCGTTTGGATATCGATGTGGATCTGGGAGAACTGCTGCTGCACAAGCGCGCGCAACCGAGCGCCCCAAACAGTCGGTTTACCGTCAACGACCTATTACTGCGCGCCGCAGCGCTCGCGTTGGTTCAACATCCCATGGTAAACGCGCAGCTGGATGGCGATGAGATCCTGCAGTTCGAGAATGCGGACATTGCCATCGCCGTTGCGGCGCAAGCCGGGCTGGTAACTCCTATCCTGCGCAACGCCAACCTCAAGTCAGTGGCGGCGATTGGCGCCGAGAGCCGCGACCTCATCGATCGCGCGCGACGCGGTTCGTTATTGCGCGAGGAGATCAGCGGCGGGTCCTTCACCCTCTCGAATCTCGGTATGTTCGGCGTGACCCGCTTCGACGCCATCATCAATGCCCCTCAGGTGGCCATTCTGGCGGTGGGCGCCCTGTCGCAGCGCCCGGTGGTGCGCAAGGGCGTGCTGACGGCCGCTGAGGTCGTCACACTAACGCTGTCCGCGGATCATAGGGTGGTGGATGGGGCGGTGGGGGCCGCCTTTTTGAGCACTCTGCGCGATTTGCTGGAGAAGCCCGCGTCGTTGTAGCGGATTGCTTGCGCGCAGCGGATTACTTGCGAGGATGCTGCCGATAGTAAGCGTTCCACGAGGCTAGGCTCTCGGGAAAGTCCGCAGCCCGAGGTTCAGCGTACGCGCGGTTGCGCAGCACACCGCCCAGGATTTCTCGGTAGTCGGCCGGGCGTCCATAATAGAAAAAGGCGAGGGTGCGAGCCTGGAAGCGCCAGCGCCCTTCCTCGAGACGGTACTCGTCGTGATAGCGCAGCGATGCCAACAAGGGCTCGTCGTTGCGCACCACTTCGGCGTGCGTGTTGACGGTGCCGGTGGCGTGATCGAAATGGAGCTCGTCGAATTCGATGACATGGTCATGCGTAAAATGATTGCTGGGTCCCAATACCGCGAAGCGGCCGTGGAACTGTGCGATGACGGCGTCGCGGCCAGTGGCGTTCATGACGCCGTCCAGCGACCGAAACGAACCGTCGCGCGTGAAGCACTCACCAATGCCCAAGATGTCGCGCGCATCGATGGTGAAGCAGTAGCGGGCGACCAATTCGCGAATTTCGGCACGAGCCTCGAGCCGCGCAAGGCGCTGTTCCGTGGTTCGGGCGGGGGGAGTTTGCGAAGGGATCGTGTTCATTTGCGAGGTATTCCATGAATGCCGCCGAAGGCCGCTACTACGAGGACCTTGTCATCGGCGAGGTGTTCGAGTCAAGCGCGCGCACCATATCGCTCGAGGAGTTGTTGGAGTTTGCCACCCGTTACGACCCGCAGTACTTTCATGCCGATCCCATCGTCGCGAAACAGTCGATTTTCGGCGAACTCATCGCCTCCGGCATTCACAGCGCCGCTCTCTGGCGCGCACTCGATCATGAGATCAGCGGTGACATCCACTGGATCTGCGGCGTTGCCTGGGAGGACGTGCGCTGGCCGCATCCCGTGCGCGCCGGGGATGCACTGCGCGCCCGCGCCGAAGCGCTAACTAAGAGATTGAGCGGCAAGGATCCCAGCCGCGGCATCGTCGAGTATCGGTATACGCTGCTCAATCAGCGCGATGAGACGGTGTTCACCTGCCGGAGCATCAATTTGGTGGCGTTGCGTCC
>JAYTXS010000091.1:0-4052 GCA_043742845.1 Gammaproteobacteria bacterium | reverse complement strand
ATACGGTGATCTCAACGTGATCGTGGGCTATATAAGCCACGAGACGGGCAAACGCAGGCGGTAGCAACGCCACCATCGACATGGTCATGAGCCGCCGGTGCAAATCCGAGAGGGCTCGCTTTTGCAGCGCGCAGGCGACCAACACACCAAACAGCACAAGACTCAAGCCGTCGAAGGCAACGAACAGCACGAGCAATTAGGCCAGCGAGGCGCCGGGCACGGCAATTCGCGCGCGCACGACAATTGTCAGCACGCCGATGGCGACGATTAGCAACGCAAGCGCCGCGCCAAATGCTCCAAGCCTGCGATGCAGATCAACGCGGTGGCGGGCCACCATGATCACCTGCAAAGCGAACAGCATGAGCCACGCACTCATGACGGCACCGTGCAGCCACGCCGTGAGAATGAGTGGGCGGGTGCCGAGCCACGCGCGCAGGTAGAAATTCTGAGCGAAGCCGCAAAGAATTGCCGCAATGATGAAGACAAACACTCCTCGGGCGATGCGCCGATCCCCGCCGAAGCGCTTCGCGGCTGCCGGTTCGTCCTGCTCAACCTGCGCGCCGGGAATATTCATCGCGGGATTCTAGTCGTCAACGCTGCCCTTGGGAGTTGGCGGGCTTGCGTTGCACGAATGGCTATTTGCGACTCGCACTAGCGTCAGAGTTTATCGATCTTGCCCACCCGGACGGCATTGACCAGCCAATTCCCGTGCACTCGCGTGAGCTTCATGTCGGAGAAGGAGTGGGCACCGACCGAATTGTTGTCCACGTCCATCCAAAGACACTCAAAGTAAAGCGTCGCCTTGTCGCCCATGACCTCCGCATGCATGCGCATCGCGGGCGTGTAACCGATCCAGTGATGCTCAGGGCGGAACGGCCCGCTGACGTCCGCCCAGTAGCGCCGCACCTCAGCCTTGCCGCTGTAGACCTTGTTATCGTGAGCGGTGTCGGTCAGCACCGTATCGTCCGCGTAGATGCTCATCATAAGATCCAGGTTCCTCTCGGGTAGCACGCTCCCCGCAGTGTGAAACGTCACCTCGACGTTGCGCACAGCCAGCACGGCTGCCGGCGGACCGCGGTCGGCCTGCGATCCGGCGAGCACCGGCATGACCATCAGCAATCCAAGCAAGAGGAACAGACTTTTCATGGGGCTTCTCCGTGGGTACGCACGGTTGGTAGTCCCTCGCCGCCGCCCCTGACAAGCGCCCCGCAAGTGTCTCCTTAGGGTTAAGCTAGCGCGACGCTGCTTACGCTGAGAGGGAAATCGTGCTGAAGAGGATTGTCGCCTTGGCGTTCTGCCTGACCTTGCTTTCCCCTTACCCTGCATCTGCCGGCCAAGTGAAGGCGCTGAAGGTCACGGTGCTATCGACGATGCTGGCCGACCAAGGCCTGGGTGAATGGGGCTATTCGGCCCTGGTTGAAGCAGACGGTCGCAAATTCCTATTCGACACGGGCACCAATCCGGGCCTGGTGCTAAAGAATGCCGAGTCCCTGGGCATCGACTTGTCAGAAGTCGAAGATGTCGTGATCTCCCACAATCACGGCGACCACACCGGCGGTCTCATCATGCTGCGCCGTGAACTCTCTAAGAAGAATCCGCGCGCGATGAGTCGGGTACACGTCTCGGCGAACATCTTCCTACCGCGACTGAAGGCCGACGGCTCCGACGGCAACGGACTTACCCCTCTGCGTGCCGAGTACGAGCGGCTCGGTGGCCAGTTCATTCTCCACGACAGCGCAACCGAACTCGCCCCGGGTGTGTGGTTCACCGGTTCGGTGCCCAGGAAGTACCCCGAAACCAACTGGAGCTCCAAGGGCCTGAAGCTGCATACCGCCGCCGGCGATGTGATCGATAACGTGCCAGAGGACGCGGCCCTCGTCTTCGCAACATCCGAAGGACTCGTGGTGCTGACCGGTTGCGGCCACGCAGGCATCGTCAACATCTCGGAATACGCGCAGACGATCGCCGGCCCCGCCCCGGTTTTCGCAGTGATCGGAGGGGTGCACCTTTTCGCGAAAAGCGATGAGGTGGTCGATTGGACGGGAATGCAGCTGCGCCGTCTCGGGGTAAGATACTTGCTGGCGGGACACTGCACAGGCATTGAAGCCACGTGGCGGCTGCGCGCAGCGCTGGGTTTGACTCGCAGGACCGCGCCGGTGAGCAGTGTGGGCTCGAGCTTCACCCTCGGCAAGGGCATTCAGGCGGGCGACATCGCAGCTTGACGCGCACCGCCCGTCCGCCCGAACACGGACAAAAGTTACCGAAACTAGCCCACTTTGCGCATCGAATCTTCTGCCGCTCGCAATAAAAATCCCGCGCGCGATGCGCCTTTTTCTTTCGCATAAGAATCTGATGTCGTAGGGATATCCCAAAAATGTGGAATACGCTCGCCTAGAAACGGTCCCCGCCAGAATCGATCTGGCTTACTGGTTTATGGCAGCGTGGGCCGACCAGTGCCTCCACATTTCCCAGGCATTTGCCCCAGGATTTATGGAATGCCTCGGTCAATTCTACCAAGATGGTCTCACTCGGACGCCTATACCCGCTGTTTCGCCGATTTTCACGAACACGACATAATCACCCGCCTGCGCTCAGACAGCGATTTTCGCTGCTCCGGTTTGTCTGGCCCCATCGCTTCGGGGATGCTAAGTTCATCTACATCGCCAAACAACACCGGGACGCAGTTTATGAGCGGCACCATCACTTCCTTGGCGCTGTATTTGAGGCGCACGTTGGGCATCGTTGCAGCCGCCGGGTTGCTCATCGCCAGTGCCGGCGCCAGCGCCAAGCAGGTCAATGTCGTCACTTATCACAACGACGCGCTTCGCACCGGCTGGAATTCCGGCGAGAGCTCCTTGAGTTCGAGCGTGGTCGGCGGGTTTACATTCGGTCTACTGCATCAAGTCGCACTCGACGATCAGGTCGATGCGCAGCCGCTCCTGGTCACGGGATTGACCATAGGTGGAATCAAGCACGACGTTGTGTATGTGGCCACCGAGGGCAACACGGTCTATGCGATCGATGCCGCGTCGGGCGGGATCCTATTGCAGGTCAACCTTGGCACACCGGTGTCGATCTCGCAGCTGCCAGGCGGCTGCAACAACAACGGCAATAATGTGGGAATCAACTCCACGCCCGTGATAAATTTTTCATCCAAGACCCTCTATGTGATCGCCTACGTGAGCGTTGCGGGCCATCAGACCTTCCTGGTGCACGCCCTCGACCTGAGCACGCTGACCAACAAGGTACCGCCGGTCGTGGTATCCGCCTCGCACACCCTCTCCGACGGCACGACGGTCTATGACTTCACCGCGGGCGCAAGTCGCCAGCGCTCGGCGCTGGTCGAGGCGAACGGCAATATCTACGCTGGGTTCGCGAGCTTCTGCGACATCAATGCGAACCTATCTCGAGGCTGGCTGCTCGGCTGGAACGCCTCGACCCTGGCGCCGGTCACCCCCGCGCAGCTTAACAACCGGACTCTGCCCGCCAACTCGCCCGACGATTTCTTTCTGAGCTCTATCTGGATGTCCGGTTACGGTGTCGCGTCCACGGGCACCAACCTGTTCTTTGTCACCGGCAATTCCGATTACAGCGGCACGACCTACAGCAACAAGGGCGTCATCAATCTCTCGGAAAGCGTGATCAAGTATTCGCCCATGCTGAATCGAGTGGTTTCCTATTTTAGTCCGACCGACTCGGGTGCGGACGTATCGACGCTCGATCAGGTGGATGGCGACTTCGGCTCAGGCGGAGTGATGCTGCTGCCAAGGCAGCCGGGTTCCTTCCCCTTGCTCGCCGCCGCCGCGGGCAAGACCGGAATCATGTATCTCCTCAATCGCAACAATCTCGGCGGCGAGAATTCGAATAATGTGCTCGGCAAGTATTCCGTCGGCGGGTGCTGGTGCGGTCCCTCTTATTTCAACGGACCGGACGGCATCGGGCGGGTGGTCTCTAGCGGCGGCAGCAGCATCAATGTCTGGAAAGTGCAGACCTCGCCTAGCACCGCGCTGGTGCCCGATTCCGCATTCACCTCCCCCTCGATCAACACGGGA
>JAYTXS010000090.1:0-4394 GCA_043742845.1 Gammaproteobacteria bacterium | reverse complement strand
CACTCTCGAAAGCCCGCAGCCGTTCGACCACCGCCTTGCGCTTTTCCACGTTCTCCTGCCGCAACTTGACCTGCGCCTCGAAGTATTGACGGCACGGCTGGTAGGCGGTCTGCGCCGCCTGGTGAAAGCGCTGCCAATCCGCCTCCGAGTCACTGGAAATTCCCTTGCTGATCGTCTTCCATTGTTCTTGCAAATCCTTGATCCGATCCGCCAGCGCCTGCGGCGCCTCCGTCGACCCGATCAGACCTTCCATCTCCGCGATCAGCTCCGCGCGCTTCGGCGCCACGGCAAAATCCTTCCAGCGCTTGAGCTCATTGAGTTTCGCGTCGAGCTGCTGTACCTGCTTGCCGAGATAGGCCGGCACCACCGGCGCCGTCGGCAGCTTCTCATCGATGGCGCGACGCAATCCCGCGGCCCGTCCAGTATTGCCCTCGCGAATCGCCGTGTTCACCTGGCCGATCAGCCCACCGATACGGCGCAACGCCGCCGCCTCCGCCGCCAACCGCTCCGCCCGAGCCTTCTCCTCAACCTCGCGCTCCTTTGCCGCCTCCGCCGTGGCGAGGGCCTCAGCCTCGCTGCGCCGCTGAGCTTCCTCCGCAGCCTGAATGATTGCCGCCTCGCGGCTCGCCTCGCGCGCCGCCAGCTGCTCTGCGTGACGCGATGTCTCCGCCGCCTGTTCCGCCAACTGTTGCAAATGTCCGTCTATGACCTTACGGCAGCAATCGATGGCGAGACGCGCGCGCTCCTGGATCTCCGCCGCCGCCAGCGCCTCCACTTTGCGCCACTGCGCCTGGTAGTACTCAAACGACGCCGCGTAATTTGCGTCATGGACCCGCTGACTGATGTGCTCCAGAGACGCGCACGAGCCATTCACATCGCTCGCAATCTGCGCGATTCGCTCCTGCTCCGCACGCAGCGCGTCGGACTTCTGCTTGAGAATCTTGTAGACGCTCTTGTCCTTGTCTCGCGCCAGCCTGAGCAAGCGCGTGAGCTCCGCCGGATCCTCGATTCGCTGCGCCGCCAGCTGCCGTATCCGGCTCGAAGAGCCCTCGATGACCAGTGTCGCGACATGCCGCATATCGGTGATGGAGCCCAACAGGTCGGTCAAGTACACGGCATTGGCGCAATGCCCCGCCACCGACAATACGGCAGCAGCATTTCCGTTCGACCTCAGCTCGGCGAAACCAATCGACCCCGCATCGACGAGCGCCGCCACCCGCTCCTGCGCGGCTCGCTCCAGCGCCGATGGGGTCCCTGAAGCACCCAAGTTCAAGCCCGCCAGCGACCTCAATACCTCTCCATCGGACAATTTACGTACGGCGGCGGCACGCAGCGCCTCCTCACCGTCACTCACGGCGGTCGCTGCGATGAGATCTGGAGTGGCCGTCTCCAGGGCAGCAATTTGGGCATCCAAAGTAAGAGGCGACGACGGGACCGGGCGAAATATTTGTGAAAGCGGCTTCATGATGTTGATTGGCATGGAAACCATGCCGTTGTTCCAGGAATTCCCAAATTATATCGGCAAACGCGTCGGCGTGCCGGGATCTACCGCGCCGGATGCGACCGCAACGGCAACGCCGCGACCGATTTCGAATCTCACGTAAGGCTCCCTCTACGCCGTCGTTCCATTCCCCATCTTCACCGCCTTCCAGTCCAACTCCTTCAGGGTCGGCACCATCCATATCCAGCCGATCAATCCCAACAAGCTCACTCCCGCCGACACCACGAAGGCATTCGTGTAATGCCCCGTGCTTTGGATGATATAGCCCGTGAGCCACGGAGCGATGATCCCAGGCAAATTACCGAGCGAATTTTGAATACCCACCCATCGCCCGGACGCCGGCGGCCCCGCCAGGATTTCGCTCATGGCATAAACCCCCGGCGAAGAAGCTCCACACAGCGATTGGTAAACGAACAAGCTGACCAATGCCACCGTCGGCGAGCCCATTGCCATCGCCAGCATGCATATCACCGAGCCCACGTGCGCCACCGCCATCACCGATTTGTATCCGGCATTGGCCGATCCGCCCCGCGCCAGATATTTGTCGATGCCCCAGCCCGCGAGGAAAGCGCTCAAGGCATTGACCAAGTACGCGCTGGTCGCCACCCACGCCATGTCGATGATGGAAAAACCGCGCTCGGTTTGCAGATACGAAGGCAGCCACGCCAGCATGAAATAGAACACGTAGTTGGTGGAGAACAAGCCCAGCGATGTGCCCCACAGCGACGGCTGCTTTAGAATCATCCACCAGGTCGGCGACTCTTCTTTATTGTCTCGCACTGCCGTGCGCACTTGCCCCGCTACCCGTGACCACGGCAATAGCCACAACAATGACAGCGCACCGAATACCCAGAACGCCGAGCGCCAGCCGAAGTTCGCCATCAACAGGCCGCCGGCGAGAGTGCCCACCACCGGTCCGGATAAATACCCGAGTGCGATGATGCCGTTCGCCGTGCCCAGGCCTTTCGCCGGTACGATCGCCGCCAGTATCTTGGCTACCCCTGGGAAACCCGCACTCTCTCCCAAGCCGAGCAGCAAGCGCAGCACCAGCAACATCGCAAAGCTATGCGCGAATCCGATCAGTATGGTCGCCGATGCCCACAGTGCCAGTCCCGCCGCGAGTACCAGGTGCGCGCCATAGCGCTCCGCCAGCCATCCCACAGGAATTTGCGCCCACGCATACGTCCAAGAGAACGCCGACAGCAGTATTCCCATCTGGGTGTAAGTGAGGCTCAGATCCCCCTGAACCAGGTGCGCCGCAGTGGACAGGCTGCCGCGATCGACGTAGTTGATGAACAGCAGCGTCGCCATCAAAAAAACGATGGGGCTGCGGGCGGCCCGCGCCGGATCTATCGCCGTTGCAACAGGTGGGCTCAGCTCGCGTAATCCGAATGACCGCGATCCAGCACGCGCTTCAAGGCCTCGAAGTGCAGCTCCGCCCGATCGCGGCCGCCGACATTGCCGCCCGCGGAGAACTGCGCCACCGTCATTTTGACAATCGCCTCCGGGATGACTTGCAACGGCCGGCCCGTCGACAACGCCAGCACCTGCGCCTGCGCCGCGCGCTCCAAGAAGTACAGCCTCTCAAACGCCTGCGGGATGGTCTTACCCACCACCAACACGCCGTGATTCCCCATCATCAGCACGGACTTCTCACCCAGCGCCCGCGCCAGGCGTTCACCCTCGGACTCATCGAAGGCCAAACCGTTGTAGATCGGATCGTAGGCCACGTCATTGTAGAACCCGAGCGCACTCTGAACCGCCATTTCCAGCCGCGGATTCTCCAACATGCACAGCGCCGTCGCGTAAGGCATGTGGGTGTGAAGCACACAGCGCCCCTGCGGCGACAGCCGATGCACCGGCTGATGAATGTACAGCGCCGTGTCCTCCACAGCGCCCTGTCCGCTCAACACCTTTCCTTTGAAATCCACCACCAGAAAATCGTTCGCCTTTACTTCGGACCAATGCATACCGAAGGGCGCCAATAAAAATCGATCTGTATACCCCGGCAACAACAGGGTCATGTGATTATCGATGCCCTCATTGAGACCAAAGCGATCCGCCAATCGATAGCACGCCGCTAGATCGACTCGAGCGCTGCGTTCGGCATCGGCCGAAACCTGGACGGGCTTGAGACTCGCATTCATAAGGGTCGCCTCACGACTATCGATTAGGTTAGAAGCAGTATATGCCGAGCGCTCAGAGACCGCGACACTCGCGCCGCTTCACCGGAAGCGCGATCGCAACCGCGCACCAAAATAAGGTAAACGCCACGACCCAACGTTTTCCGCAGCAATGCGCAGCGGTTCCATCATTGCAGCAAGCGATCCAGTACAGGCAAGGGCACCGCCCCCTGCTTGAGCGCCGCCTCGTGAAACTCCTTGAGATTAAACGCCGCACCGCGCTTCGCTTGGCGCTGCTCGCGCACCGCCAGCCATCCCTTGTACCCCGCGTAGTATGTGGGCAGCTGGCATGACGACAGCTTCGCGCGCTGCAGCTTGGCCGTGGCCTCTTCTGTTTCCTGGTACGTACTCTTGGTCATGAGATCCATGGCCTGGCTGTCCGTCATGCCCATGGTCTGCATGCGCACGTCCAGTATCGTATTGGCGAGTACTCTGAGCAGTTGTTTTTGTAGTGTCAGTCGATATCCCGGTGTATCCGCCAAGTACCCCTGTTCCGCCATCAGCTGCTGCGTGTACACCGCCCAGCCTTCGATGTACGGACCGTTGCCGAAAATATTGCGCAGCAAGCGCCGCGATCGCGGCTGTATCTCGTTCGCGTACTCCGCCTGCACGTAGTGGCCCGGCATGGCCTCATGCACCGTCAGATGCTGCGTCCCCGACTCGTTGTACTCGCGCAGCTTCGAATCGACACGCGACTGCGGCCAAGTGCT
>JAYTXS010000089.1:0-8548 GCA_043742845.1 Gammaproteobacteria bacterium | reverse complement strand
GAATACGGCGCCAAAGCAGAATACAGCCCAAGGCGCCGGCAGCAGAAATAGACCCGCAAGCAGCATGCAGGCAAGCACGGCCGCGGTCAGTATCCTTGTCCTAAGCATTGGCTGTCTCAAACATCGGCTTGAACCGCGAGCTGACCTGACGTCTTGCCGAAGCGGCGTTCGCGCCGCGTAAAGAATTCGAAGGCGGCATCCAGGTGCACCGGTGAGAACTCCGGCCACAGCTCATCGCAAAAATACAGTTCGGTGTAGGCAAGATTCCACAGTAAGAAATTGCTGATGCGCCGTTCGCCGCCGGTTCGAATCAGCAGGTCGGGATCGGGAATCCCAGCCAATGCCAAACGTTCGCCGATCAGCGCCTCATCGATGTCTTGCGCTGCCAGCGTGCCGGCGGCTGCGTCGGCGGCGAGCGAGCGGCAGGCCTGCGTCATGTCCCAGCGGCCGCCATAGGCCATGGCGACGATCAGCCGCAGTCCGGTGTTGCCTTGAGTCAGCCGTTCGGCGCTCTGCATGCGCCGACCGAGTTCCGCGCCCAGCAATCCGCGGTCGCCGATGAATCCCAAGCGCACTTGATTGCGGTGCAAGTCCGCGACTTCACGCTCCAACGCGTCGAGAAACAAGTTCATGAGCATGCCCACTTCGTCGGGGGGGCGGCGCCAATTCTCGCTGCTGAAGGCGAACAGCGTCAGATAACCCACCTTGCGATTGGCGCATTCTTCCACAATTCTGCGCACCACTTTGAGGCTCGCCCGATGCCCGGCAGGCCGCGGCAGGCCGCGCGAGCGCGCCCACCGGCCGTTACCGTCCATGATGATCGCGACATGCTGCGGCGAGTCGGCCATATCAGACCTGCATCAGCTCTTTTTCCTTCTCCGCCATGGCGTGATCGATGTCCGCGACGTGCTTGTCAGTGAGCTTCTGCACATCATCCTGCGCACGCCGGTCGTCGTCCTGCGCGATGAGCTTTTCCTTGAGCATCTCCTTCAGCTCATTCATGACTTCGCGGCGCACGCCGCGCACCGCCACCCGAGCGCCCTCCGCTTCGGATTTCACCACCTTGATGATGTCGCGTCGACGCTCCTCGGTCAGAGCCGGCATGTTGATGCGAATGAGCGTTCCGGCGCTGTTCGGTGTCAAGCCCAAGTCGGATTTGTAAATCGCCTTTTCGATGATGGGGACCATGGCCTTCTCCCATGGGCTCACCGTCAAGGTGCGCGCGTCTTCGGTGGCGATATTGGCGACTTGGTTCAACGGCATTTCCGTGCCGTAATAATCGACTTTGATGTGTTCGATCAAGCTGGTGTGCGCGCGGCCGGTGCGCAATTTCTTCAGCTGATCTCTGAATGTCGACACGCATTTCTGCATGCGCACGGTCGCGTCCTTCTTCAATTCCTCGAGCATGGCTTCCCCTTAAGGTCCGGCTGTAACGACGGTGCCGACGTCTTCACCCAATACGATACGCATCAGGTCTCCGGCGTTGAACAAGTTAAAGACCTGCAACGGCAAATTGTTTTCACGGCACATGACGATGGCCGTGGCATCCATGACATTCAGCCGATCGTTCAACACCTTGTCGAAGGTCAAACGGGTATAGCGCTTCGCGTCCGGATTCTTGACCGGGTCGGAGTCGTAGATGCCGTTGACCTTGGTCGCCTTGAGCAAGATTTCGGCGTTGATTTCGATGGCGCGCAGACTCGCGGCCGTGTCTGTGGTGAAGAATGGATTACCCGTGCCGGCGCCGAATATCACGACGCGGCCCTTCTCCAGATGCCGTACCGCGCGCCGCCGGATGTAGTCCTCGCACACTTCGTTGATTCGCAGCGCCGACATGACGCGCGCGTACGTGCCCAGGCTCTCGAGTGCATCCTGCATGGCCAGTGCATTGATCACGGTCGCCAGCATGCCCATGTGATCGGCGGTGACCCGGTCCATGCCGGCCCGTGCCAAGCCGGCGCCGCGAAAAATATTGCCGCCGCCCAACACCACCGCCACTTGCACCCCCATCTGAGTCAAGTCGCGAATTTCTCCGGCGATGCGCTTGAGTATCAGTGGATCAATGCCGTAGTCCTCGCCTCCGAGCAACGCTTCGCCGGATAATTTGACCAAGATTCTACGATAGCGAGCCGTGGCATTGGTGTTGGTCATGATCTCGTTGCGTACCCCGAACTAGTGCTTACTGGGACCGTGGACTCACTTGGGCTTGTCCTGCGCTTTGACCTGCGCCATCACTTCACTGACGAAATCATCCTGTTTCTTCTCTATCCCATCGCCCACCGCATAGCGCACGAACTGCACCACCGAGGCGCCCGCCTTCTTCAGAAGCTTCTCGACGGTGGTGTCCTCGTCCTTGACGAAGGGTTGTCCCACCAGGGTAATTTCCGCCAGGTACTTACGTAGCCGGCCCTCGACCATTTTGGCGATGATCTCCGGCGGCTTTTTCTCTTCCTTGGTCTGTGCAGCGAGAATCTCGCGCTCCTTGTCAAGCACCGCGGGCGGAACGCCGCTCGAATCGATGTAGGCGGGGTTGGCCGCAGCCACGTGCATGGCCAGATCCCTCGCCAATGCTTCATCGCCGCCCTTCAGAGCCACCAGGCTGGCAATGCGCCCGCCATGAACATAGGCCCCGAGCGGCCCCGGTGAGTCGATACGCTCGAAGCGCCGCACCGAGATATTTTCTCCAATCTTCGCGATCAAGGCGCGCCGCTGCTCCTCCAAGGTGGAGGAACCGCCGGACGCGGCGAGCAAGGCGTTCACATCGCTCGATGCGCTCTGCAGCGCCCCGCGCGCGACATCACGCGCGAAGCTCAAGAATTCCTCGCTGCGTGCCACGAAGTCGGTTTCGCAATTCACTTCCACGAGCACCGCGCTCGAACCGGATCGCTCCGTCACCACGGTGCCTTCGGCCGCAACACGTGCCGCTTTCTTGTCCGCCTTGGCAAGCCCGCTCTTGCGCATCAGCTCGGCGGCGGCGTCCAGATTCCCTTCAGTCTCCACCAGCGCTTTCTTGCATTCCATCATGCCCGCGCCGGTACGCTCGCGGAGTTGTTTGACTGCATCTGCCGTAATATTCATTGTTTCGGACCGCCGTGAACGGCAGTTTCCCTCAAGAGTTGACCATTAAATGCGGCGCATTGGCCGGGACACCGGCCAACGCGCCGCCTGTTTATCCGCGCCTCGGCGCAGCCCGGCCGACAGGGCGGCGTCGCGGGGCGCTGGCGGGTCGCGTCTCGGCAGGCGGTGTGTCGGTCGCATCGACGTCGTCGACCTCGACTTCTTCAGGGGGCGCTGCCACAGCAACCACACCCGGCACCACGGTGACCGGAACGTTACGCCGCGGCGGCGGCTTCTTCTGGCCGCCACGCGCCGACGGAGGCGCACGACGAGCACCTGCCGCACGCTTTTTCGGATTGCCTTCTTCGTCCAGCTCCACGAATTCGTCTTCGCCGACCGGAACCTCCGGCAGCGAGGCTCTGCCTTCCAGCACAGAGTCGGCCACGCCGCCCGCGTACAGCAGAATGGCGCGCATGGCATCGTCATTGCCCGGAATCACATAATCGATCCCATCGGGTGAGCAATTGGTATCGACCACCGCAACCACCGGGATGCCGAGTTTTTGCGCTTCATGAATGGCGATTTGTTCATGACCGACATCGATGACGAATAGCGCGTCGGGCAACGCCGTCATGTGGCGGATACCGCCCAAGCTGCGCAGCAGTTTGTCCATTTCACGGCGCAGCATTTGCGCCTCTTTCTTGCCGCGCCGATCGAGCGCGCCGCTTTGTGCCATGTCGTCCAATTCGTTGAGCCGCTTGATGGACTGCCGAATGGTCTTGAAATTCGTCAGCATGCCGCCGAGCCAGCGCTGATTCACATACGGCATGCTGGCGCGCGTCGCTTCCTTCTGCACGGCGTCGCGAGCTGAACGCTTCGTGCCGACGAACAGCACTTTGCCGCCCTCCGCGGCCACGCTCTTGATGAAAGCCGCCGCCTGCGCATACAGGGGCTGGGTCTTTTCCAGATTGATGATGTGGATTTTGTTACGTTCGCCGAAGATGAACGGAGCCATCTTGGGGTTCCAGAAGCGGGTTTGGTGTCCAAAATGAACGCCCGCTTCCAGCATTTGTCGCATAGACACGCTGGTCATAAATACTCCTGGTCGGGTTGAGCCTCCGCGTATCCCAATCGGCAACCCGTCAAGCCTTGAAAACGAAGCTAAATGCCTTCAATTCAAGAGTAGCCCGCCGGGCACCCGGCCGATTGTGACGACACGCGTGCGGGGTTGTTAAAAATAGCCGCGCTTTATACCATGAACACCTGTTAGAAACAAAGCCTGCCGCCTATGACCGTGACGATCAAAACCCCCGCCGAACAGGACAAAATGCGCACCGCCGGCCGGCTCGCCGCCAGCGTGCTGGACATGATCGAGCCCTTCGTTCTGCCGGGCGCGACCACCGAGGAGTTGGACAAGCGCTGCCACGACTTCATCGTGCACGAGTTGCAGTCGATTCCGGCCAACGTGAATTACCGGGGTTTTCCCAAGACCCTCTGCACATCGGTGAATCACGTGGTTTGCCACGGCATCCCCGGCGATAAGCGGCTGAAAAGCGGCGACATCGTCAATATCGACGTGACCGTGATTCGTGACGGTTTTCACGGCGATACAAGCCGCATGTACTTCGTCGGGAGCGCCGCCGTGCTGGCCCGCCGCCTCACGGCCGCCTGCCACGAAGCCATGTGGCGCGGCATTCGCACCGTCAAGCCCGGTGCCCGGCTGGGCGATATCGGGCATGCCATCCAGAGCTACGCCGAGGCGAACAACTTTTCAGTCGTTCGTGAATACTGCGGCCACGGTATCGGCCGCATATACCACGAAGACCCCCAGGTACTGCACTACGGTAAGCCCGGAAGCGGCCTCGAATTGGCAGCGGGAATGACCTTCACCATCGAACCCATGATCAATGCCGGGCGGCGCGATGTGCGGCTGCTCCCCGACGGCTGGACCGTGGTCACCAAGGACCAATCGTTGTCGGCACAATGGGAACACACCATCTTGGTGACTGATTCAGGCTTCGAGGTGCTGACCCTCAGTGCCGCGGAAGGCCTGCCCGCGGCAGCCACGGATTTGGGCACCGCCGGTATGCCGGCCACCGGGGTGCCGGCCACCGGTATGCCGGCCACCGGGACGCCGGCCGCTTGAACGCGCACGGGAAGTTTCTCGATCAAATAGCCGATTGGGCCTACCTAGCGGCTGCCGCGGAGGCGCTGCAAAACGAGCAGTTCTCTCCCGTCGTTTTCCGTCAGGTCCTGGATCGCGGCACAGAGCTCTTGAAGGAGCGCTTCGAGGCCGACGAAGCCATTGAGGATCTGGTGCGCGACCGCGCGCGATTGGTCGATATCACGCTGCGCGCCGGATGGGTGGGCCACGCCGGCAAATTCGCCGACGATCTGGCGCTGGTGGCGGTGGGCGGCTACGGGCGCGGAGAACTGCATCCGAGTTCGGACATCGACATCATGGTGCTGTTGCCGAAAAGCGATTCGGCCGACTGGCAGCCTGACATCGAGCGCTTCCTCACCTTTCTCTGGGACATCGGTCTTGAAGTCGGCCATAGCGTGCGCTCCATTGACGATTGCCAGCGCGAGAGTCTCGCCGACATCAGCGTCGCCACGACCCTGTTCGAGGCGCGCCTGCTGGCCGGCCCAGAATCGCTGTTCGCCGGTATGCGCCGCGCGCTCGCGCCCGATCGGCTGTGGTCCTCGCAGGATTTCTTCGAGGCGAAGGTCAAGGAGCAGGTGGAGCGGCATCATCGCTACTTCGATACCGCCTACAACCTCGAACCGAACGTCAAATCGAGTCCCGGAGGCCTGCGCGACATTCAGACCATCGGCTGGGTGGCGAAACGCCACTTCGGCACGGATACCCTTGACGAATTAGTCGCTCATGGCTTCCTCACCCGCGAGGAATTGCGCAAGCTCAAGGCCGGCCAATCGTTTCTGTGGCGGGTGCGCTTCGGGCTGCATGCGCTGACCGGCCGGCGCGAGGATCGCCTGCTGTTCGACTATCAAATCAAGCTCGCCAAAATGTTCGGCTACGAAGATGCCAGTTTCACGCTGGCCGTCGAACAGTTGATGCAGAAGTACTACCGCACCGTAATGGACATCAGTCTCCTGAACGAAATGCTTTTGCAGCTATTTCGCGAAGCCATACTCACGCAAAGCGGACCGCCGCTGCCGATCAATCCGCGCTTCCAGATTCGCAACGATTACCTGGAAGTGACGCACCCGGAAGTCTTTGCCCGCTACCCGTCGGCGCTGCTCGAGATGTTCGTGCTGCTGCAGCAGCACCCGG
The DNA here is from genome assembly GCA_043742845.1 of Gammaproteobacteria bacterium. Lineage (GTDB taxonomy): Bacteria > Pseudomonadota > Gammaproteobacteria > Steroidobacterales > Steroidobacteraceae > Bog-1198. Next base: position 2,196 of record JAYTXS010000089.1, on the reverse strand, counting down.
GTCTGCGCGGCGTGCGCGCCGAGACCATCCGCTTGATCGGCACGCATGTGTCGCTCATCGATGAGGAGTTCCGGCAGAACCCGCGCCATCATCGTTTGTTCATGGAGATTCTGTGCGCTCCCGTCGGCGTCACGCACGAGTTGCGGCGCATGAATCTATACGGCGTGCTCGGCCGCTACATTCCCGCCTTCGGCCGCGTGGTCGGACGCATGCAGTACGACCTGTTCCATGCGTACACCGTGGACGCACACACCTTATTCGTCGTCAGCAATCTGCGGCGCCTCGCGATGCCGAAGTTCAACGATGAATTTCCGGCCTTGAGCCGCATCATGCAATCGCTGCCGCGCCAGGAGATCGCCTACCTGGCCGCATTGTTTCACGACATCGCCAAAGGACGCGGCGGCGATCATTCCGAGTTAGGAGCGGTCGACGCCGAGGCTTTCTGTCTGGAACAGGGATTGGGGCGCTACGAAGCGCGCCTGGTCGCGTGGCTGGTCAAGAATCATTTGATCTTGTCCATTACCTCGCAGAAGAAGGACATCAGCGATCCGGACATCATCCACGATTTTGCGCGCCACGTGGGCGATCAGGTGCACCTGGACTATTTGTATGTATTGACCGTCGCAGACGTACGCGGCACCAATCCAAAGCTATGGAACGCATGGAAGGCGCGGCTGTTCGAGGAATTCTACGAACGCACCAAGCGCGCGCTGCGCCGCGGCCTGGAATCGCCGGTCGATCAAGAGGAGTTGATTCGCGAGACGCAAGAACAGGCGCGGGAAAAAATGCCCGACGTCGCTGCGGAGGCAGTCCTTCGCGTCTGGTCGCAGTGGACCGAGGCCTACTTCCTGCGCTATTCACCCGAAGAAATCGCCTGGCAAACCAAGTTGCTGGCGCCGCGCCAGCCGAACGACGACAGGCCGTTGGTCGCCATACGTCAGCTCTCGGATCGCGGCGGCACCGCCGTGCTCACCTACGCACCACGGCTGCTGCGCAGCTTTGCGCGGACCACGGCGGTCCTCGACCAGATGGGACTCAACGTCGTCGATGCGCGGCTGATCACCAGTGCCAACGGCTTCAGCCTGGAAACCTACGTCGTGCTCGAGGACAACGGCATGGTGATCGCCGATGCGGCTCGAGTGCGTGAAATCGAGCAAGGAGTGTGGCGCACCTTGCAGCAGTCCGAGGAGGCGCAGGCGACCGTGACGCGCCGCGCGCCACGCCAAGTGCGCATGTTCTCGACTCCGACCCAGGTCAACTTCAGCGTCGATAGCCGCAACGGCCGCACTATCCTCGAACTCATCGCCGCCGACCGTCCGGGGTTGCTCTCCGAAGTCGGCAAGGTGTTCCGCACCGAGCGCGTGGCGATCAACGGCGCCAAGATCATGACCGTGGGCGAACGCGCCGAAGACGTGTTCTATATCACCGATGCCGAAGGCCGCCTGCTTGCCGACGAATCATGCCAGCGCCTGCAGGACTCGTTGGTTCGCGCACTCGATCGGCGCGACGTAACCCGCAGCTAGGAGACCCATGCTTCACGACCCCCTACAGGCGGCAATCGAGACCGCCTTCGAATCACGAGCGAAGATCACTCCGCAAAATGTCTCCGCTGAAGTACGGGCTGCCGTCGACTCCGTGCTCGGCTTGCTCGATTCCGGGACACTACGCGTGGCCGAGAAGATCGACGGGCAGTGGCAGGTGAAGCAGTGGCTGAAGAAAGCCGTGCTGTTGTCGTTTCGCATTGCCGACAACGCGGCACTCAAGGCCGGCGCATTGAACTTCTACGACAAAGTACCGTTGAAGTTCGACGGCTGGGACGCGGCCAAATTCCAATCCGCCGGCGTGCGGGTCGTTCCGCCGGCGACGGTGCGGCGCGGCGCCTACGTCGCCGCCAACGTGGTGTTGATGCCGAGCTACGTCAACATCGGCGCCTACGTGGACTCGGGCACAATGGTCGACACCTGGGCAACCGTGGGCTCTTGCGCGCAGATCGGCAAGAATGTGCACCTCTCCGGTGGCGTCGGCATCGGCGGCGTGCTCGAGCCGCTGCAGGGCGCCCCCACCATCATCGAGGATGATTGCTTCATCGGCGCACGCTCGGAAATCGTCGAGGGCGTCATCGTCGAAGCCGGCGCCGTAATCTCCATGGGAGTGTTCATCGGACAAAGCACCCGCATCTACGATCGCGAACGCGAC
>JAYTXS010000088.1:0-19675 GCA_043742845.1 Gammaproteobacteria bacterium | reverse complement strand
ATCAGCTGGTGGTGGGCGAGCTCGAGGCCTACCGGGTGAAGCTGTTCATGGACTTGATCGACCAGCGGGAGAAGACGCTGGTGTTCTGTGCCACCCAGGAACATGCGCTGGCAGTGCGGGACCTCATCAACCAGATGAAGGCGAGCACCGATCCCAACTACTGCCAGCGCGTGACCGCCAAGGACGGGAGCCTCGGCGATCAGCACCAGAGGGACTTTCAGGACAACGAAAAAACCATCCCGACCATTCTCACGACCTCGCAGAAACTTTCGACCGGGGTGGATGCGCGCAATATCCGCAACATCGTGCTGATGCGGCCGATCAACTCCATGATCGAGTTCAAACAGATCATCGGCCGTGGCACGCGTCTGTACGAGGGCAAGGAGTACTTCACGATCTACGATTTCGTGAAGGCGCACCATCATTTCAACGATCCGAGCTGGGATGGCGAGCCGATCGAGCCGGCACCTCCCGGACCGCCAGCGGTGCCGGGTGGTCCAACCGGGCCTCAGCCCCTGGGCGATCCCATGGACCCGCGCGCTCCGAGGCCGGTACGGGCCAAGGTCAAGCTCGCCGATGGGAAGGAGCGCGCCATTCAGCACATGGTGGCCACCACCTTCTGGCACGCGGACGGCACCCCGATGTCGGCGCAACAATTCATGGAACTGCTGTTCGGCAAGCTCCCGGAGTTCTTCAAGAATGAGGACGAACTGCGCGCGCTCTGGAGCGATCCCGAGACCCGCGCCAAGCTCCTGATCGGGCTGGCGGAGAAGGGGTTCGGCAGCGCCCAGCTCAGCGAAATGCAGAAGATCATCGATGCAGATAACAGCGATCTGTTCGATGTGCTCGCATACGTCGTTTACGCCTCACCGATGTTGAGCCGACAGGAGCGCGCCGCGCAGGCCAAACGCGGCGTCAGCGCGCAGGTGAGCTATAAGCAACAGGAGTTCATTGACTTCGTGCTGTCGCACTACGTCACGGTCGGCGTGGAAGAACTGAGCAGGGACAAGCTCACGCCGCTCCTGCGCCTGAAGTATCACGATACAATCGCAGACGCCGTGGCGGAGCTCGGGCGACCGGACGAGATCGGCCGCGTGTTCGCCGGATTCCAGCGTCATTTGTACGTCAAAGCGCCGGCTGCGACGTGATCATGGCGACCCTTGGCGAAGCCAATGCGTTGGCGGAATCCAGTGCTTTTCGCGATACCAGTGGATGACCCCGGACGTCTCCGGACTTCGAATTATTTCCCGATACAGAAGCTGCCGAAAATCTCGCCGAGCAGCTGATCGCTGGTGAATTCGCCGGTGATTTCGCCCAAGGCGTGCTGGGCAAGCCGCAAATCTTCCGCGAATAACTCGAAGGCCCGAGTGCTGCTCAGGGTGTCTGCGGCGCTTTGCACATGCTCCCGGGCGCGAGTCAGCGCATCAAGGTGCCGGCGGCGTGCTGCGAGAGCACCTGAATCGGAATCCAAATAGCCTGCACTCACTTTGAGGTGGCTGCGAAGCAGTGGCATTCCTGCGCCTGTAAGAGCGCTGACAAATACCCGCGGTGGGACCGCAGCCTCCTCCACGGCCGGCACTGCGCTAAGCAGATCGATCTTGTTGAATACGATCGTGACCGGCACCCCGGCGGGTAAGCCTTGAAGTTCTGCTTCGCCAAGATCGGCGAGGCCGGCGGTTGCGGCAGCATTGCCTACAGTGGCGGCGTCCACGATGTACAGCACGCGGTCGGCGCGAGCAATTTCCTGGCGCGCGCGCCGCACCCCTTCGGCCTCGACCACATCGGTCGCGGCCCGCAGCCCGGCGGTATCGACCAGGTTCAGCGGCAGGCCGTCGAGATGCACCTGCCGGCGCAGCACATCACGAGTGGTGCCAGGCTGGTCCGTGACGATGGCGACCTCCTCTCCCGCAAGCTTGTTCAGCAGGCTGGATTTTCCGGCATTGGGCCGGCCGGCGATGACGACCGTCAGGCCCTCGCGCAGCAGCGCGCCCTGACGGGCTGCCTGCTTGAGGGAGTCGAAGCCTTCGAATACGGCGCTCAGCCGCTGCTGCAAAGACCGGTCGGACAGGAAGTCGATTTCTTCGTCGGGAAAGTCTATGGCGGCCTCGACGTAGACGCGCAACCCCGTGATCTTGGTTTTCAAGTCATCGATGCGCGCGGAGAACTCGCCCTGCAGCGAGCGCACGGCAGCCCGGGCAGCGGCGGCGGTGCCTGCGCCGATCAGGTCGGCGATGGCTTCGGCTTGAGCGATGTCGATCTTGCCGTTGAGGAAGGCGCGCTCGCTGAATTCGCCGGGCCGCGCCATACGGCAGCCGAGCTCGAGCAGCCGTTGCACCAGCAGATCCAGAACCAGCGTGCCGCCATGCCCTTGCAGTTCCAATACAGGTTCGCCGGTGTACGAAGCGGGCGCAGGGAAGTACAGCGCCAGTCCTTGGTCGATGGCATCGCCACGCGCGTCCAGAAAGCGGGCGAGATGCGCATGGCGCGCGGCGGGTACGCTGCCGAGAACGGCGCTCGCAATCTGCGTTACCTGAGGGCCCGATATGCGAATGACCCCAACGGCGCCACGGCCGGGTGCACTGGCGATGGCGACGATGGTGTCGGGGGAATTCACGGCGAGCTTTAACTTCGCGGCTTGGCGGCCTCGGCTTCGACCACTTGGTTGACCCGCCATTGTTGCGCAATGGTCAACAAGGTATTGGTGAACCAATAGAGGACCAAGCCGGCGGGAAACCAAGCCATCATGCCGGTCATCACCAGCGGCATGAATTGCATGATTTTTGCCTGCATGGGATCCGGCGGCGCGGGATTCAACTTGAACTGAGCAAACATCGCGGCGCCCATCAGCAGCGGCAGCACGAAGAAGGGATCGCGCGATGACAGGTCATTCACCCACAGGAGAAAGGGCGCCTGGCGCATCTCCACGCTCTCGAGCAGCACGCGGTAGAAAGAGATGAAAAAAGGTATCTGTACCAACATGGGCAGGCATCCGGCCAGAGGATTGATTTTCTCTTTCTTGTACAGCTCCATCATGGCGCGGCCGAGTTTCTCGCGGTCGTCCTTGAAGGTCTCCTGAATCTGTTTCATCCGCGGCGCCACAGTGCGCATCTTGGCCATGGAACGGCCGCTGGCCTGACTCAAAGGATAGAAAATCAATTTGATGATGGCCGTCACGATGATGATGGACCAACCCCAATTGCCGATGAGGCTGTGGATCCAATTCAATCCGGCGAATAGCGGCTGCGCCAGCACGGTCAAAATTCCGAAGTCGACGGTGCGCTCCAGATTCGGTGCAGTCGCCGCCAGCTGCGATTGTAATTTCGGACCGACGAATAGTTTTTCGTGGAATTGCGCCCTGGCGCCGGCAGCGACTTCGACCATCGGGCCGGTAGCACTCAGCAAGTACTTATTGTCGCGAACCTGCAGCTTGTAGTCGTAGGGTTGGCCGGCCGTCGGGACGATGGCGGACACGAATTGATGCTGCAGGGAGGCGAGCCAACCATTGGTGATGGTTTGCGAGAACTTGCTGTCGCTGTCGTTCTCGACGTTCAAGTCGTGGGATTTCTTACCGTCCCACACCGCCGGTCCTTTGAAGGAGTAGGTTTCGACGTCGAAATACGAGCGTGATGCATGTTCCCAATGGCGCAAGAACTGCGCGTACGACGCAAGCTTGCGCGGCGCGGTGCCGGCGTTCTGCACGTCGTAAATCAAATCGACAGAATACAGCCCACGTGTGAACACGAAGGTCTTGGTGACGGTGAGTCCCTGGCCGTCGGTCCAAGTCAGAGGAACCCGCAGCTGCGTCGCACCGTCCGCGAGTACGAAGGAACTGTCGGCGGAACTCCAGGTCGTCAGATGCGTCGGCGCGGCTGCCCCGGCGGCGCCGGTCAATCCGGTTTGCAGCAGGTACAAGGACTCCGGTGGTTCGCTGCTCAAAAGCCTGACCGGTGTATTCGGCGCGTCCTTGCGCAGCGGATATTTCGAAAGGTCCGCCTGATCGAGTTCGCCGCCTTTCAAATTGATGGCGACATCGAGCACATCGGTTTTCACATGCAGGGGCTGTGAAGAGCTCGCGGCCGGCGGTTCTGTAAAGGCCGTCGTTGGTGGCGCGCCGGCGGCCGTTGCCGCGGCGGGCGATGCGGAAGGTATTGCGTCGCTCGCACTTGGGGTCGCGGAGCTCGTAGCGGTCGGCGCAGCGCTCGCGGCCTGCGGCACTGAATCGCCGAGTGTAGTGCCGCTGCCGGCAGCACCGAGGGATTGACTCAACGCGGCGGCAGAACCCGCCGGCGGATAGTCATGCATCCACGCTTGATAGTTGTAGAACAGAATGGCCGCAAGCGCGAACCAGAGGAGAATGCGAGTATTAGGCATTGATCATTCTCTCATCTGGCACGGGATCGTAGCCGCCCTTATTCAAGGGATGGCAGCGTAGCAAGCGGCGCAAAGCGAGCCAGGAGCCGCGCAAGGCTCCGTGGCGCTCGATCGCGGTATGTGCGTAGCAGGAGCAGCTGGGATAGAAGCGGCAGCGCGGCCCGAGCAAAGGCGAGAGCAGCAGCTGATAGCCGCGGATGACCCACAATAAAATTGTGCGAGGGTTCAGCATCTTTGCGTAATCGACTTCCAGTGCTTGTCCAGACTCGCGCGCAAGTCGCTCATCGGAGCTTGGCGCGCCGCTTCGCGTGCCGAGACCGTGACATCGACCGATGGCAGTGAATGTTGGTTCAAACGAAAAGACTCTCGTGTCAGGCGCTTGATCCGATTACGTGCGACCGCGGTTCCGAAAGTTCGCGTCGCTATGCTCAGACCTAATCGAGGAAAAGATTCACGATTGGCTAGAACCGACAAACTGAAATAGGCATCGGCAAATTTTTTGCCGCGCCGCTTCACGTCGCGAAATTCGGCCGGCTGATGCAAGCGCTTGCTTGGCTCGAACGTCAGCCGCTTGATTGAATGGGGGATCGGTGGACTGTCCTGAATCGATATCAGGGACAGAGAAGCTTGCGGCCCTTCGCGCGACGGCGAGCCAGCAGTCGACGACCGCTCTTGGTGGCCATGCGCGCACGAAAGCCGTGGGTACGGGCACGATGTAAATTACTGGGGTTGAAAGTACGTTTCATAGCGCTACTCGAGCAAAAACCACCGGATAAATCAATGAATTGGGGGATTTACGAAAGGCGGCAAGGGTACTGAGCGAGCATGGATGTGTCAATAGACGCCTCGCCACGTAGGAGCTAGACTCCCTGCCCTTTCGTTTATTTTGACCCTTTGCTGCATCACTAGGAGAGCGCTCTTGCCGGAGACGCTATGGAATCGCTGTCTGCGCGTGCTCGAGAGCGAACTCCCGGAGCAGCAGTTCAATACCTGGGTCAGGCCCCTGCAGGCAATACAGCGCGACGGCGAGCTGAAGCTGTTGGCGCCTAATCGTTATGTCATCGAATGGCTGGGCCAGAACTCGCTGCCTCGGATCAAGGAGCTGATTCGCGCGTTTGCGGAGGAGCCTACGCCCGAGCTGGTGCTCGACGTGGGCACGCGCGGCGGCGTTATAGTGCCCGTGGCGGCGGTCAACGGCAGTCATGAGCCGGCCGGCAGCGCCGCGGCAAAAGCGAGGCGGATGGCACCCTCGGTGCTCGGTGCTCCCATCAATCCGGGTTTTACATTCGATAGCTTCGTCGAGGGCAAGAGCAATCAGCTCGCCAAGGCAGCTGCCATCCAAGTCGCCGGCAATCCGGGCAAGGCCTACAACCCCTTGTTCATTTACGGCGGCGTCGGTTTAGGCAAGACGCATCTGATGCATGCCGTTGCCAACAAGCTGAAGGAGCGTAATCCCGAGGCGCGGCTGGCCTATGTGCACAGCGAACGATTTGTCAGCGACATGGTGAAATCGCTGCAGCACAACACCATTAACGATTTCAAGACGGCCTATCGCTCGCTGGATGCGCTGATGATCGATGACATTCAATTTTTTGCTGGAAAGGACCGTTCACAAGAGGAATTCTTCCACACCTTCAATGCGCTGTTGGAAAGCCAGCAGCAAGTGATCTTGACCTGCGATCGCTATCCTAAGGAAGTGGATGGGCTCGAAGAGCGTTTGAAATCGCGCTTCGGCTGGGGATTGACCGTGGCCATCGAGCCACCGGAATTGGAAACCTGCGTCGCCATCCTGATGAGCAAGGCAGCCGCCGGCCGGGTAGATCTGCCGGAAGACGTGGCGTTTTTCATTGCTAAACGTATTCGCTCCAATGTGCGCGAACTGGAGGGAGCCCTGCGCAGAGTCGTGGCGACCTCAGAATTCACCGGTATGCCGATCAGCTTGGATCTTGTGAAATATGCGCTGAAGGATGTGCTGGCGCTGCAAGAGAAGCTGGTGACGGTGGAAAATATTCAGAAAACGGTCGCGGAATACTACAAAATTCGCATTGCCGATTTGCTGTCGAAACGTCGTAGCCGTTCCATCGCCCGGCCGCGGCAAGTGGCCATGGCGCTGGCCAAGGATTTGACCTCGCATAGCCTGCCGGAGATTGGCGATGCCTTTGGCGGGCGCGATCACACGACGGTGATCCATGCGTGTCGGCGGATCAAGGAGTTACGCGAGTCAGAGCGGCGTATTGGCGAGGACTATATGAACCTGTTGAGAACCCTGGCGGGATAGCCATGGAAAAGCTGTGGATAAAGTTGTGGATGGAATTATCCACAGGTAGATGACACGTTGCGCGCCGGCCTTGGACAGGAGTACGGCAGGTTTTGGCGGATGGTAATTTATTGATTTTGTTGATGTTTATGGAGTTATACCGAATATGAGGTTGCCTCATAATCATAGTAATAATCTCTATTTAAGAATCTAAATCTAAGATTGGTCAGACGGGGGTGCCCATGAAATTGACGGCTGAACGCGAGAAATTGTTGGCGCCATTACAGGCGGTAATCGGAGTCGTTGAACGTCGGCAAACCATGCCAGTGTTGGCGAATGTTTTGTTGGCCGTTCGTGAGGGGCAATTATCGATCACCGCAACGGATCTGGAAGTGGAGCTGGTTGCATCCACTGAGGTGGCCGTGCAAGAAGCCGGCGACATCACGGTACCGGGGCGGAAGTTTCTGGATATTTTGCGTGCGTTGCCTGAGAAGGCGTCAGTGTCGCTGGCGGTCGAAGGCGAGAAAGTAGTGATCAAGGCGGGACGCAGCCGTTTTAGCCTGACTACCCTACCTGCTGTCGAATTCCCCATAATCGACGACATCAATTCGCAGCAGACCGTGCAAGTACCGCGCAAGGAATTGCTGCGTTTGCTTGAGAAGACGCATTTTTCGATGGCCCAGCAGGACGTACGCTACTACCTGAACGGGTTGCTGCTCGAGATCGACGGCCTGGTGCTGCGCGCGGTGGCAACCGACGGGCATCGGCTGGCGCTATGTGAGGCGGCGTTGGCGGCCAAGGCAAAGACCACTCAGCAAGTCATCGTGCCGCGGAAGGGGGTATTGGAACTGCAGCGTGTGTTGACGGAGGACGGAGTCGCGGAATTGGCGATCGGCACTAACCACGTGCGCGCTCAGATCGGCGATATTCGCTTCACGTCTAAACTGATTGATGGGCGTTTCCCGGAGTATTCTCGGGTCATTCCGGCGGCACCCGCCTCTGCCATTCGCGCTGATAGGGATATTTTGCGACAGGCGCTGCAGCGCACTGCGATTCTGTCTAACGAAAAGTATCGTGGGATTAGAGTGACCGTGAAGAAGAATGTGGTCACTGTTCAGGCGCATAACCCAGAGCAGGAAGAGGCGGAAGAGGAAATTGAGGTTGCGTATGACGGCGCCGATCTAGAGGTCGGGTTCAACGTGAATTACCTCCTCGACGCACTGGCTGCCATCGATGGCCAGGAAGTGGAGCTGGGGCTCACCGATAGCAATAGTAGCTGCCTGATACGGTCACCGGGTGCGGCGTCTGCCCGGTACGTCGTTATGCCCATGAGGCTTTGAGGCGTGACTCTGTGCCGGTTGCAAGTAACGGATTTCCGCTGCTTGCAGTCGGTGGCGATTGATTTAGATTCCCGATTTACCCTCATCAGCGGGGCGAATGCGTCGGGCAAAACCAGTTTGTTGGAAGCGATTTATGTGCTTGGGCGTGGGCGGTCTTTTCGCACGCGTCGCTTAGAGCATTTAATTCGGCGTGGGCGAGAGCGCTTCGTGGTGTATGGCGAAGTGGATGCTTTCGAGCGGCGGGTCTCGCTCGGAGTTGAGGGATCTAGTACGGGCATTCGTGCAAAGCTGGATGGCGACAGGGTGAGGTCTCTTGCGGATCTGGCTCCCATGCTCCCGGTGCAGATTATCGATCCTGAAATTCATCGGCTCATTGAAGAGGGACCGTCTCGGCGTCGTCGATTTCTGGACTGGGGTGTGTTCCACGTGGAACCTCGCTTCGTAGACGATTGGCAACGGTTTCAGCAGGCGCTGAAGCAGCGTAACGCGGGATTGAAGGCTCGTCAGCCTCGGGCCGTAACGGCCGCGTGGGATGCCGATCTGGTTCGCTACGGCGAGGCGCTGTCCGGAGCGCGTACACGCTATGTGGAGTCGCTACGGGCCGCGGCCACCGGCACCGCCCAACGTTTGCTGGGTATGAGTCTGGAGATTGCCTACCGGCAAGGTTGGGCTCAGACCGTAGGCCTTGCAGAGGCGTTGGTGCAGAGTTGGGCGCAGGACCAAGAGACCGGCGCCACACAGGTGGGACCGCATAGAGCTGAACTGGTGATTCGGTTGAACGAGATGGGGGTTAAGGATCGGATCTCTCGTGGGCAGCAGAAGCTGTTGGCAGCAGCGCTGCTCATGGCGCAAGTCAAACTCTTCCCGCAAGACTCACCCGTTAGGCCGAGCCTGCTTTTGGATGATCCGGCGGCGGAACTCGATGATCGCCGGCTGACGGGATTGATTGAGGAGGTGTCCTCTCAATCTGTGCAGCTCATCGTCACCACTTTGCACTCCGAGTTTTCGCAATTTGGGACGCCGGGGCGGGAATACCGGATTGAGGGCGGCGAACTGAGTGCCGGGTAGCGCACCTGCAGGCTGACATGTTCCACGTGAAACAATTGCGGAAAGGGCTGATCTAAGCGGTAATACGGACGTCCGTAGTTGAAGAAGCGCATGAGTCATTCAGAGTTTGCAAGCAGATGATTTGAAAGCCTTTTTCGGGATACCAGGATTCGTCAAATAAGTCGAAAACTGCTAGAATGGCGTGTCATAAAACAGGATTCACCATGGCTGATAGCGACGTCTACGATTCTAGTAAAATCAAAGTCTTAAAAGGCCTCGACGCGGTTCGAAAACGTCCCGGAATGTATATCGGCGACACCGACGACGGCAGCGGCCTGCATCACATGGTGTTCGAGGTTGTGGATAACGCCATCGACGAGGCGCTTGCCGGCCATTGTGATCGGGTCGTGGTCACCATTCACGCGGACGAATCCGTGACCGTGTCCGATAACGGGCGCGGCATCCCAGTCGACATCCACGCCGAGGAAGGCCGCTCGGCAGCCGAAGTGATCATGACGGTGCTGCACTCCGGCGGCAAATTCGATGACAGCTCCTACAAAGTCTCCGGCGGTTTGCACGGCGTCGGCATCTCCGTGGTCAACGCGCTCTCCGATTATTTGGAATTGCTGGTGCGACGCGACGGCAAGCTGCATCGACAGGAATATCGCTTAGGCGAGCCGCAGGCGCCGCTCGCCGCCATCGGCGATACCGATGAGAAAGGCACCACGCTGCGCTTCAAGCCCAGCGCGCAGATATTCACGCACATATCATTCAACTACGACACGCTGGCCAAGCGCTTGCGCGAATTATCCTTTCTCAATTCCGGTGTTCGTATCGAGTTGATCGACGAGCGCGACGAGAAGAGCGAAGTGTTTCAACACGAAGGCGGACTGAAGGCGTTCGTCACTCATTTGAATCGCAGCAAGACTCCGGTGCACCCCACCGTACTATGGTTTCAAACCCGTGAAGGCAATACCCAGGTCGAAGTCGCCATGCAGTGGAACGACTCCTACCAGGAGAGCATGTACTGCTACACGAACAACATTCCGCAGAAGGACGGCGGCACCCATCTCGCCGGCTATCGGGCGGCGCTCACCCGCACGCTTAACAATTACATCGAGAAAGAGCTCGCCGCCAAAAAGGAAAAAATACAGACCACGGGCGATGACTCGCGCGAAGGCTTGACCGCGATCTTGTCCGTGAAATTACCCGACCCGAAATTCTCCTCGCAAACCAAGGACAAACTGGTGTCCTCGGAAGTGAAAGGCGTGGTGGAGTCCGTGGTCGCGGGGCGCTTGGAAGAATTCCTGCTGGAGCATCCACAAGAAGCGCGCGCCATCGTCAACAAGATTCTCGAAGCTGCGTACGCTCGCGAAGCCGCGCGCAAGGCACGTGACATGACGCGACGAAAAGGCGCTCTCGACATCGCGGGCTTACCGGGCAAGCTGGCCGATTGCCAGGAAAAGGACCCTGCTCTCTCAGAGCTGTTCCTGGTCGAAGGTGATTCCGCCGGCGGCTCCGCGAAGCAAGGCCGCGATCGGCGCACTCAAGCGATCCTGCCGCTGAAGGGAAAGATTTTAAACGTCGAGAAGGCGCGCTTCGACAAGATGCTGGCCTCCGCCGAAGTCGGCACGCTCATCACAGCGCTTGGCTGCGGAATCGGGCGCGATGATTTCAACGTGGAAAAATTGCGGTATCACCGGATAATCTTAATGAGCGACGCAGACGTCGACGGCAGCCACATACGGACGCTGCTGCTTACATTCTTCTATCGTCAAATGCCGATTCTCATCGAGCGCGGTCATATTTATATCGCGCAGCCGCCTCTATACAAAGTGAAGAAAGGCAAGCAGGAAACCTACGTCAAGGATGATTTGGAGTTGAATGCTCTGCTGCTCAACACCGCTATCGATGACGCCGCACTTCACGTTAGCGCGCACGCTCCGCCGCTGTCGGGATTGGGACTCGAGTCCCTCGCGAGAAAGTACGTCGAAGTGCAAGCCATCGTGAAGCGTTGGGCACGCCGCTACGATGAGCGCTTCCTGGAACAGTTGCTGTACGTGCCCGCATTGAGCGCGGACTCCTTTGACCGCATCGATGCTCTGCGCGATTGGTGTCGGACTCTGCAGGCAAAGCTCAATTCCCTCGATGATGTGTCGCGTCGCTATCGCGTCACCGTAGAGGGCGCGACCGGGGGAAGTCATCGTATCAATCTGCAGCGCCTTGAGCATGGCCTCACTTCTGAGAAACACATACCTCGGGAGTTCTTCGAGTCAGCCGAATATTTACGAATCGCAGAACTGGCGCAAACCTTGAGCGATTTAATGGGGCCTGGTGCATTCATTCGGCGTGGCGAGGATCGCCAGGATGTGGCGAGTTTCAAGGTCGCCATGAACTGGCTTTTCGCGCAGGCGAAGAAAGGCCAGAGCATCCAGCGCTACAAGGGCTTGGGTGAGATGAACGCCAGTCAATTGTGGGACACGACCATCAATCCTGAAACGCGCCGCCTCATGCAGGTGCGCATCGAGGATGTGGTGACCGCGGACGATATTTTCACGACGCTGATGGGCGATGCGGTAGAACCGCGAAGGGAGTTCATTGAGAAGAATGCGCTGCAAGTGTCCAACTTAGATATCTAGAGCGGTTGTCGACTGCCGGTAGATCGTGCTCGGAGGGCGGGGACTCGCTCTCACTACTTGGCCCGACTAGAATTTTAAAGTAATGCACGCGTCGAGGGATCGGCCTTGAGCCGGTAGTGGACGAAACGTCGCACCAGCATAGCCCGGCGAATAGAGAGCGGATTGCCAGGTGCCGCCCAATGGATTCGAGTATTGGCGGTCAAGAAGATTGATGACGGCAAAACCGATGCTGTACGTTTCCTGATCGTTGGGCTCGAAGCCATTGAGCCAAGTGGCATCGACGTTGACATCCGTATGTGACCGCGCACCCGCATTGAAAGCTGCTGCCGTGGGGTCCACGCCGTGATAGCCTTGAGCTACACCCGTGTTCATCCAGATTGTGTCGTTGCGGACACCGAACTGCGTGGTCCATTCGCTATTCCAGCGGCGTTCCCATTCCACAAAAGTCTCCAGCTGGGTGCGCGAGCCATGATTGATGTTGACATGGTCGAACATCATCCCGAGAGGGGCGCCGGGCCAGCGATCGTCGAGCGTTTGCACGTGCGCTTCATTGCCGACTCGCAGCGTATCCTGCGCACTGGCGGCGAAGACGGCCTTGGCGCGCCGCTTTCGAGATTGCCGGGCGATACTCACCGGGGACTTACACGCTGCGGGTAAGCCCTGCTCGAAATGGAACGAGCGAATGGCCGCTTTACCGAGCTGCTCGACCATGTGCGCAGCCACTTGGGACGGCGCCACAGTGTGGCGAAGCTGGCGGAACATGTATCCATGAGTCCGCGACATTTCTCCCGCGCATTCCAAGCTGAAACGGGGATGTCTCCCGCAAAGGCCATCGAACAGCTGCGCGCCGAGACGGCCCGCGGCTCGCTCGCGGGCAACGGCCGTTCCATTCAGGAAGTCGCGCGCACCTGCGGATTCAGCAACGCTAAGCGGATGCGGCGGACCTTCATGCGCCTATTCGGAGTACCGCCGTCGGCCGTGAAATATCGCGGACACTGATACAGTCGGCGCAAGCAACGTCTCTCCGAGCAGCGAAGTCGCGCTCATATCATCGCAACAATCGCGATGAACAACACGTACAGCCCAGCGAGCGGGATGAGTGCGCGCACGCTGATTGCGCTCCTGGAAAACACCATCAGCAGTGCCGCGACGGCTGCCATCGTGATGATTCCTGAAACAACGAGCTCGCGCGAGAACACCCAGGACGTAAAGAACAACCCAAGGGCCGTGGGGATGGTCGTCTGGATCATCATGGCACCCGAGATATTGGCGAGCGCCAGTCTCTCCTTACCCTGACGAACCCAGATGATAGCGTTCATCGTCTCCGGCAGCTCCGTGGCCACCGGACTCAACAGCAGAGCCACCAACTGCGGCGACATTCCGGCCCAGGTTCCTATGGCCTCTAACTGACCGACGAAAACCCTTGATGCCACTGCAATGACCAGCAGAGCGACAAGGGTCTGCAGCAGCGGCCATAGCAGCCCCGGGTCGCCCTTCGGATGTAGCTTCAATGGCTCTAGGGCCTCCTCGCTCAGCACTTGCACGCCGCGCAATTCACTCAGCAAGTACACGACGTACGCCAGCAGAAACAATATTCCGAGCAAGGGCTTGTACTTGAACACCCATAGCCCGAGCGCCACCTTGACGGTAAACATCCCGAGAAACCACGCCTGATCGCGGCGCAATTTGCTGGGCTCGCACTCGATGAGCGAGGAGGCGCGGCCGAGGCGCCGGAGATTCCACATCATGAACACGCCGACGACGGCGTAGGAGACGGTGGCGAGCACCAAGGGGCCGCCGAGCGCTGCGCCGACTCCGATATCCTTTTGTGCCGAATCGCGGCCGAACACCACTGCCACGAAAGTCACCGCACTCTCCGGCAGTGCGGTGCCAAACGCCGCCAAAATCGTGCCTGTCGCCGTTTCACCCACGCCCAACCGGCGGCCGAGCCATTCCACTGCGTTGACGAAGAACTCGCAGGCGAAGTAGATCGCAGCGGCGGATCCCAAGAATAGAACGGCTGTGAGCATGGAATGCAAAAGTATACGATAGGCGCCACGAGGGCGTACCCATGCAAGATATTCAGCAGCGCAATGCCACAGCCAACGGCATTCGTATTCACTACGCCGAACTAGGAAAGGGTCCGCTGGTGCTGTTATGCCACGGCTTTCCGGAAGGCTGGTATTCGTGGCGCGCTCAGTTGCATGCGCTCGCGCAAGCCGGATACCGTGCGGTTGCGCCGGATATGCGCGGCTATGGTGGCACAGAAGCGCCCGCAGACATTTCCGCCTACTCGATCATGGACATCGTTGGCGACATGATCGATCTCGTGAGCGTGCTCGGTGAGAAACACGCCGTCATCTGCGGCCATGATTGGGGCGCGAACATCGCGTGGCATGCCGCGCTGTTTCGACCCGACGTATTTCCCGCCGTTGCTGCGCTCAGCGTACCGTTCCGCCGGCGCGGCCCGGCACGGCCGCTGCAAATGTTGCGCAAGGCAGGCCAGCTCTCGCACTACTGGTTTCACTTTCAAGAGCCCGGGATCGCCGAGGCGGAATTCGAACGCGACACTCGCGCGGCACTGCGCCGCGTGCTGTATTCGATTTCCGGCGATGCGCCGGCCGAAACACGGCAGCTCACGCTGCTGCCGGGAAAGGGCTGGCTCGCCAATACCATCGATCCCGAACGTCTGCCGTCATGGCTGACGGACGCCGATCTTGACCACATGGCCGCAGAATTTACGCGCTCAGGATTTCGTGGCGGTCTCAATTGGTACCGCAACATCGATCGCAACTGGGAGCTCACCGCACCTTGGGCCGGCGCATTGATTCACCAGCCCGCGCTGTTCATCGCCGGCAGCGCGGACCCCGTCATAGCCTTGGGTTCAGGCGCCTCGGCTCTTCAGGACCTCGAGGCAACGGTGCCGGGCTTGGCGCGTAAATTGCTCATCGACGGCGCCGGACACTTCATCCAGCAAGAACGTCCGCAGCGGGTGAACGAAGCTCTTCTCAAATTCCTGGGCGGGTTGCCCGCTTGGCGGCGCAACTAAATCCGATCGCGGCTTCAGATTTCCATGTCGTGCTGGATCGAGGCCAGAATCTGCGGGGACTTGGCTTTCAACAGCGCAAACCAAGCAGCGCCCACAGCCATGTACCCGAAGAAGACGTAGCGCAGGATGTTGTAGGGATACTCGGGCATCGGATATACGCTGGCCACGACCACGAACATCATCAGTGCCGCGCCCACTGCGCCCAACGCCAAATGCCGGAATTTCATCTCGTTGCTTTTCTTAAGATCGATTGGCGCGACGATGCACAGCGCGAAATAGACAATGACGAAACCGAAGCTCGCGAAAGTCCCTGCGCAGCCGAAGGCGGTCAAAAGCCCCGCCGGCAGCATGGCCACACAGATCAGGGCGAGCAGTCCGCCGCACAATAGAATGGCGCAATGCGGCGTGCGATGAGTGTCATGCACCAGCCCCATGGAGGGATGTAGAAACCGGTACTTGCCCATGCAGAACAGCAGGCGCGCGGCGGCGGTGATGCTGGCCAGGGCACAGGCAAACACGCTGATCATCGCGGCGAAATACACTATGGTGGATGCCCAGGGCAGTCCCGCCCTCGCGGCCACGGCGCCGAAGGGCGCCGCGCTCTTGCCGAGTGCATCGGTGTCATCGCCAATGCCGAACACCATCAAGTAGGCCATCACCGTAAAGAAAATTCCGGCGAACGCCGAGAACACGCCGGTGAAGTTGGAAGCCGTGACCTTTAATTGGGGCGGGTCGATCAGCGTGCCCTGAATGCGCACGAAGCAGGCGGTGATGACGATGATGATGATGCCGATCCAGACCACCTCCAGAATCAGGCCGAGGCTATGTTCTGTCCATGCCAACGCCCGTCGATGATCACTACGCCAATCTCTTGGGTCCGGTCTACACATGGATGGTGGGCGATATCGATGCCACCTTCGCTTCTAGCGACGCCGAGCTCGACGCGATGCAGCTACCGACACCGTCGGCGTCGATGGAACGTGTCACTGCGGTCGATCTCGGTGCTAGCCATCGACAGCTGTGAAACCTTGCTGAAGGACTTGACGCAGCGCGCGGGATCGTTGCCCGTTCGCATTGTTAACGCCAACCTGCTCGAATTCAGGGCACAGCTTGCCGCACCCCCCGACGTCATCCTCTGCATGGGCGATACCCTAACCCACTTGCGGGATCAATCCAGTGTCGAAGCACTTTTCGAGGATGCGGCGTCGTCGCTCAGGCCGGGCGGAGTCTTTGTCGCCACATTCCGCGACTATGTCACCACCGAGCTGAAAAATGCGGCACGCTTCATTCCGGTGCGCAGCGATGATGAGCGGATACTGACTTGCTTTGTGGAGTACGCGGATAACACGGTAACTGTGCACGATCTGCTACATCAGCTCGAACGCGGCTCCTGGCGGCTGCATGCCGGCAGCTATCGTAAGCTGCGCTTGGCACCGCAGTGGGTCGAACAGCAATTGCGCACTCTCGGCATGGCCGTGGTGTGCGATAGGGTTCCAGGAGGTATGGTGCGCGTCGTCGCGCGTAAACCGCCGGCTTCGGCGGCCGCTCGCACCGCCGCCGGCCCATGAAAATCGCGGTGCTGTTCGGTGGAACCAGCGAGGAGCGCGACGTGTCGATCGCGAGCGCGGCGGCGCCTTGATGCTTTCGCCGGCTGCGACCGATTTTCGTGACGCAGATGTGGTGTTCCTGGCGTTGCACGGTGGTGCGGGCGAGGACGGTCGCATTCAAGCGGTGCTGGACCTCGCCGGCATGGCGTACACCGGCAGCAATCACATCGCTAGCGCCGCTGCAATGGACAAGGAATTGAGCAAACGGTTGTTTCGCTCGGTGGGCGTGCCGACGCCGGATTGGCTCATGGCTCCGGCAACGAGCGAGGCCGTGAGCGCCGCGTTGGGCTGGCCCGCGGTAGTAAAGCCCAACAAACAGGGATCGACCGTCGGTCTTAGCGTAGTTCGCGAAGCAGCAAAGTTTAAGGGTGCACTCAAGCGCGCCTTGCGTTACGACGACGAGGTGATGGTTGAGCGCTTCATTCCCGGACGCGAATTCACCGTGGGTTTGCTCGAGGGTGTTGCCCTACCGGTGGGCGAGATCATTGCACCGGGCGAGGTGTTTGACCCTGCTCATATGCCTGCCGCGGAGTCGGCACTGATTCAGGATTACGCGCGACGTGCTCATGGCGTGCTGAAATTAGGCGCTTACAGCCGAATCGATTGCAGGCGCAATCAGGCGGGCGAATTTTGGTGCCTGGAAGCCAACTCGCTACCCGGCATGACGGCGACCAGTCTGCTGCCGCAAGCAGCCAAGGCGGCGGGCATCGAGTTCCCCGAGCTCATCGATCGCATCTGCCGCGGTGCGCTCAAGCGCCGCTAGCAGCCGCGGCCTCTGCCGCGATGCGGGCCAGGCCCGCCTCGATCGATTGCCTTACTTCGTCATTGAGGTCCCGGGGATTCTTGCCGGCGGATTCGATGGGCTCGCCGATGACGACGCGGATGGTTCCGGGCCTTTTCAGGAACCCGCGACGCGCCCAGAATTTGCCGGCGTTGTGCGACAGCGGCACTACGCTCTTGCCGGATGCGATCGCGAGTAACGCTCCGCTTACGCCGAACTTGCGCGTTTCGCCGGCGACCACCCGGGTGCCTTCAGGGAAAATGATGATCCACAGTCCATCCCTCAGGCGCGCCTTGCCTTGGTCGATCACTTGATTGACCGCGCGGTGCCCCTCGCCGCGATTGATGGCAATGGGCCGCAGCCGCTTTAGGCCCCAACCGACGAAGGGAATCCATAACAATTCGCGTTTCAGCACCCACACCTGCGGCGGGAAAATGAGAAATTGCGCGACGGTTTCCCAGGCTGAGGTGTGATTGCTCATGACGATGTGATTGCCGGGCGGAATGCGCTCCCGGCCCTCCACGACGTACTTGAGGCCGCACAGCCGTTCCAGCACCCACAACAGAATCCGGGCCCAGGTGCGGGCGATGGCAAATTGCGCGTTATAGGGCAACCAAAAGCCGAGTGCCATCACGCCGCCGAACAGGCACGCCGAGGCCATCATGTAGGTGGTAAAAATCAGCGATCGGAGCAGTTGCACGGGGTGGGTTCAACCCGGCAGGCGCGACAGATCGGCGACTCCGCCGAGCAGTTGCTGCACATCGCGCAGCAGCGCGAGACGGTTATTGCGGCGTTCGATGTTTTCATCCATCACCATGACGCGCTCGAAAAATAAGTCCACGGGGGCTCTTAGCGCCACCAAGGCTTTGAGGCTATCCGCGTAGCGGCGCTGTGCGGCGGCGGTTTGCACCGGAACCTGCAGATCGCGTAGAACCTGGTGCAGCTGGCGCTCGGCGTCCTCGGTGAGTGCATCGGCATCGACGGCCGCATCGCCGGCAGGCGCGGTCTTCTTCAGGATATTGGCGATGCGCTTGTTGATGGCCGCGAGAATACCGGCCTCGGGCACGGCCAAGAACTCCTTGAGCGCCTGCAATCGCGTGACCGCATCCAGCGGCGAGCGCGGTCGGTTGGCGAACACGGCATCGAGCATTTCGGCCGTGGTGCCCGCCTCCTCCAACAGCATTCCGCGCAGCCGCTCGGCGATGAAATCGTAAACCTCGCCGATCACGCCGGGCCGCTGTATCGGCTGCGCAGCGGCGGACTCCTCCAGTACTTCGAACAAATCCAATTCCAAGCGCGCTTCGAGCAAAATACGCAGCACCCCTAAGGCAGAGCGCCGCAGGCCGAAGGGATCCTTGGTGCCGGTGGGCCGCTGCTCGATGGCGAAAATCCCTACCAGCGTATCGATCTTGTCGGCGAGCGCTACTGCCTGGCCGGTCTTGGTGGTGGGCAAGGAGTCTCCCGCGAATCGCGGGCGGTAGTGTTCCTCGAGGGCCAGCGCCAATTCGCGAGGCTCGCCCTGTGCTGCCGCGTAGCAGCGGCCCATCGTTCCCTGCAATTCCGGGAACTCGCCGACCATGGCCGTCATCAAGTCAGCCTTGGCGAGCGCGGCCGCACGCTCGACCAGGGATCCGGCGCCGATGCGCGCACCGATCGATTGCGCCAACGCCTTCACGCGCTGCGTCTTGTCGGCATATGTGCCCAACTTGGCCTGAAATGTCACACCGCTCAATCGGGCTGCGTGCGCGTCGAGCGATTGCTTGAGGTCCTGCTCCCAGAAGAAGGCGGCGTCGCTCAAGCGGGGCCGCACTACGCGTTCATTGCCGGCGCGAACCTTGGAGGGGTCGCGGCTTTCGATATTGCTGACCGTCACGAACCAGCCTGACAACTGGCCGTCGGCGCCTTGTACCGCGAAGTAGCGCTGATGGTCTTGCACGGTGGCGATCACCACCTCGCGCGGCAGCGCTAAGAATCGCTGTTCGAATTGGCCGGTAATCGGTACGGGCCATTCAACCAGCGCGGTGACCTCGTCCAACAACTCCGTCTCGATCAACGCAGTAGCACCCGGTGAGGTCGCGGCCGCCGCCGCCGCCACTGCGTCCCGAATCAACTCGCGGCGCGTGGCAAAATCCGCCACGACCTTGGCACGGCGCAGCCTGCTCTCATAGCTCTTGGCAGACTTCAACGTGATGGGCTTGGGCGCATGAAAGCGATGCCCAAAGGTGATTCGGCCGCAACTCAGGCCCAGCACTTCGGCAGGAATCACCGTCTCGCCGAATAGAAGAATCACGCCGTGTACCGGCCGTACGAACTCTACGGTGCGGCTGCCCCAGCGCATGCGCTTGGCAATCGGCAACGCGGCGAGGGCTTGATTCACGATAGAGGCGAGCAGGCTGGCCGTGGCAGCGCCGCGCTCGGTGCCGCGGAACATCAGCCATTCACCTTTGTCAGTTTTTATCTGGGTGAGCTCAGATACGGGCACGCCGCAGTTTTTGGCGAAGGCGATGGCGGCTTGCGTGGCAGCACCTTGCGCGTCGAAGCAGGCCTTGAGCGGCGGGCCGCGCCGTTCAACTTGCTTGTCGGG
>JAYTXS010000087.1:0-7020 GCA_043742845.1 Gammaproteobacteria bacterium | reverse complement strand
GGCTGAGCGGCGCGATCGCAGCGAGCGGCGGCACCGTCTGTGGTGGTCGGTTCTATACGGCAACTTCAATCCGCGCCGCCGAGCGCCCTCCCGCCGTCTCGGGGATGTGCGCTTTCACATGCTGGATTGGCACTCCCCGCACTTGCTC
The DNA here is from genome assembly GCA_043742845.1 of Gammaproteobacteria bacterium. Classification (GTDB taxonomy): domain Bacteria; phylum Pseudomonadota; class Gammaproteobacteria; order Steroidobacterales; family Steroidobacteraceae; genus Bog-1198. Next base: position 6,872 of record JAYTXS010000087.1, on the reverse strand, counting down.
GCGCTGGCGATCGGCATCGTGTTATTGAGCGTGGTGGACGCATTCATGACATTGACGCTGCTGCAGGGGGGCGCCGATGAGGTGAATCCGATCATGGCGGCGCTGCTCTACCGCAGCGTGGCCTTGTTTGCCGTTCTGAAGATGGGCCTGACCAGCGCTGGGGTCATTCTCATGGTGTTCTTGGCGCGCTATCGTTTCATGCGCCTGTTGCGGGTCGAATGGGCGCTGTACGGGGTGCTTCTCGCCTATTTGAGCTTGGTCGGCTACGAGATGTGGATGCTCAAGGGTCCGATCGACCTGCCGATCTTGTAATACGACAGGAGCGCTCCACATTCCATATTGTGCCGCCTTGGGCTAAACTATGGACTTCGGTAAATCCCTGTCTTTCATTCTCATCTTATTGATATTGTTTAGTTTTCGACCTTTCAATTCCTATGAGTCAATCGCTTGCCGACCAATTAGCCACTACGGCGCTTTCCGGCGGAAACGCCGGGTACATTGAAGATCTCTACGAGCAGTATCTTAAGGACCCGGGCTCAGTCGATCCCACTTGGCGGCAGTATTTCAAAGATTTGCCGGCCGGCCCGAGCGGCGAGGCCCACAGCGCCATCCGTGAACGCCTTCTGGCGCGATTGCGGCAGCCTGCCTCAGGCGGCGCGGACGCGGCTCGGTCCGGTGGCGCCAGCGCCAAACAAGGCGCCGTGTCGCGCCTCATCCAAGTGTATGCGAATCGCGGCCATCTGATTGCCAAGCTCGATCCCCTGGGGCTGCAGGAGCGCGCCAAGCCCTATGTGCTCGATCTCGAGTATTTCGGCCTATCCGATGCCGATCTCGATACCGAATTCTTCACCAGCAGCCGCAATGCCGCCATTCCCGAGCGCGCCACGCTCGGGAAGATTCTCGCTGACTTGAAGTACATATATACGGAGACGATCGGCGCGGAATTTGCGCATGTCTCGGACACCGACGAGCGTCTGTGGCTGCAGGATAGTTTTCAAGTAGAACGCATGCAGGGCCGCTTCAGCGACGATGAGAAGAAAAATATTCTGTGGCAGCTGACTGCCGCCGAGGGCCTGGAACGCTATCTGCACACCAAGTACGTGGGCCAGAAGCGCTTCTCCCTCGAAGGTGCCGACAGCCTCATCCCCTTGCTCGACGATCTGGTGCAGCAGGGCGGCGGGGCAGGTGTCGAAGAGGCCATCATCGGCATGGCGCATCGCGGCCGTCTGAATGTGCTCGTGAACCTGCTTGGCAAGTCGCCGAAAGATTTGTTCAGTGAGTTCGAGGGCCAATACGATTTGGCGAAATTGCGGGGCTCGGGCGACGTCAAATATCACAAGGGATTCTCGGCCGATCTGAAGACCGGCTCGGGCAATGTGCATGTGGCGCTGGCGTTCAATCCCTCGCATCTGGAAGTGGTGAACGCAGTGGTGGAGGGTTCGGTGCGCGCGCGGCAGGAGCGCCGCGGCGACGCGCGCGGCGACAAGGTGCTGCCGGTGCAGATCCACGGCGACGCGGCCTTCGCCGGCCAGGGCGTCGTGATGGAGACCTTGCAGTTGTCGCAGGCCCGCGGCTTTTACACCGGCGGATCGGTGCACGTCATCGTCAACAATCAAGTAGGCTTTACCACCAGCGACGCGCGCGATGCGCGCTCCACGCTGTATTGCTCCGACGTCGCGAAAATGATCGAAGCGCCGATCTTCCATGTCAACGCCGATGATCCTGAAGCGGTGTGTTTCGTCGCGCGCTTTGCGCTCAAGTACCGCATGAAATTCCACAAGGACGTGGTGATCGACCTGGTGTGCTACCGCCGGCACGGCCATAACGAAGCCGACGAACCGGCAGCGACTCAACCTCTGATGTACCAAGTGATCCGCAAGAAACCCACGGTGCGTCAGCTGTACGCGGTCAAGCTGGCAGCCGAAGGCGTGCTTCCTGCCGCCGACGCGTCGGCCATGATGGAGCAGTATCGCAACGGCCTGGACGAAGGTAAGCCGCAAGCGCGTGCGGCGCTCGGTCTCATCGGCAACAAGTACACAGTCGATTGGAGCGCATACCTGGGCGCAGATTGGTCCGAGCCCGTCAAGACCGCGGTCGATATGGGGCGCCTGCGGGCGCTCGGCAAGGCGATTACCAGCTATCCGGCGGATTGGACGCTGCATCCGCGCGTGCTCGCCGTCATGCAGGCACGCGAGCGCATGGTCGCCGGCGACCATGCGCTCGATTGGGGTTGCGCAGAGAACTTAGCCTACGCAAGCGTGGTGCAGGAAGGTTACCCGATCCGCCTCACCGGCCAGGACAGCGGCCGTGGCACATTCTTTCACCGCCACGCGGTACTGCATGACCAAGTCACGGGACGCAGCTACGTGCCCCTGCAGCATCTTGCTACCAATCAGCCGACCTTCACGGTAATCGACTCCGTCCTGTCGGAAGAAGCGGTGATGGGCTTCGAATATGGATTCTCCACCACCGAGCCGCACTGCTTGACGATTTGGGAGGCGCAGTTCGGTGACTTCAGCAATGGCGCGCAGGTCATCATCGACCAGTTCATCAGCTCAGGCGAGGCCAAGTGGGGCCGTTTGTGCGGCATCACCTTGTTTCTGCCTCATGGCTACGAGGGCCAGGGGGCGGAGCACTCCTCGGCGCGCTTGGAGCGCTTCCTGCAGTTGTGCGCAGAATTCAACATGCAGGTGTGCGTGCCATCGACGCCGGCGCAGATGTTTCATATGTTGCGCCGGCAAATCGTCAGGCCGCTGCGCAAGCCGCTCATCGTCATGACGCCCAAGAGCTTGCTGCGCCATCCGCTGTCGGTGTCGCGGCTCGAGGAGCTTGCGGGAGGCGCCTTCTACGCGGTGATCGATGAGATCGACGACATCAAGCCGTCGGCCGTGACGCGCATCGTTCTGTGCAGCGGCAAGGTGTATTTCGACTTGTTGAAGTCGCGCCGCGAAATCAAGGCCGAAGGTGTGGCCATCGTCAGGCTCGAGCAGCTCTATCCGTTCCCGTCCGACGAATACGAGGCGATTCTGCGTAAGTACTCGAATGCGCGCGAGATCATCTGGTGCCAGGAAGAGCCGCAGAATCAAGGCAGCTGGTACCAGATTCGCCATCGCCTGCAGTCGAAGCTCAGCGCAAAGCACGAGCTTCTGTACGCGGGGCGCGCAGGTGCGGCGGCGCCGGCGACCGGGATTTCCGTGCTGCACGACCAGCAACAAAAAAATCTGGTCAGCGCAGCGCTGCAGGGCCTTCCGCCCGAAGAGACTTCCCGACAAACAATGCGCCTGCCGGCGGCTCAAACAACTAGGACAGGCTAAATGACAATCGAAGTTCGCGTGCCGCAGCTGCCGGAATCAGTGGCCGATGCTACGTTGGTCTCGTGGCACAAGAAGCCCGGCGACGCCGTCGCGCGCGATGAGAATCTCGTCGACTTGGAGACCGATAAGGTCGTTCTGGAGGTGCCTGCGCCCGCCGCGGGGATACTCAAGGAGATCAAGCTGACCGACGGCACTACCGTCACCAGCGGCCAGATATTGGCCATCATCGAGGAGGGGGTCAGTCCCGGGCCGGTGGCGTCCTCAGGCAAGCTGAGCCCCGCTGCCAAGCGCGTGGTGGAAGAGAACAAAGTCGATCCGAAGGTGGTGGCGGGATCCGGCCGTGACGGCCGCGTCTCGAAGTCCGATGTAGTCAATTATCTCTCCACCAAGGAGCCCGTCCCGGCGACGCCAATCCCGGTCCCGGTGGCCGCGACTGCGCCGGCATCCAAGGCGCCCGCGGCGCCGCCCGCTGCAACCGCCCGCGGCGGCCGTACCGATCAGCGCGTACCGATGACTCGGTTGCGTGCGCGCATTGCCGAGCGCATGGTGCAGGCGCAATCCACGCAAGCCCTGCTGACCTCATTCAACGAAGTCGATTTGAAAGCCGTCAATGAACTGCGCGCGCGCTACAAGGATCAGTTCGAGAAACAGCATGGTGTGAAACTAGGATTCATGTCCTTCTTCGCCAGGGCGTGCGTCGAGGCGCTGAAGAAGTTTCCGACGGTGAACGCCTCGGTGGAAGGCAACGATATCGTTTATCACGAGTACTTCGACATCGGTGTCGCGGTTTCCACCGATCGCGGGCTGATCGTGCCGGTACTGCGCGATGCGGATCTGCAGAGCTTCGCGGATGTGGAAAAATCCATCGCCAATTTCGCCGGACGCGCGCGCGCCGGAACCATCACCATGGAGGAGCTGACGGGCGGCACGTTCACCATAACCAATGGCGGAGTGTTCGGCTCACTGCTGTCGACGCCGATCGTCAATTCCCCGCAGAGCGCCATTCTGGGCATGCACAAGATTCAGGATCGCCCGATCGTCATCGATGGCCAGATCGTGGTGCGCCCCATGATGTACATCGCTTTGAGCTACGATCACCGCATCATCGACGGCCGTGAGGCGGTGCAGTTTCTGGTGACGGTGAAGCAGTGCCTCGAGGATCCGGCGCGCATGGTGCTCGGCGTATGAGCGAGCTCTTCGATGTGGTCGTGATTGGCGGCGGTCCGGCGGGCTATCCGGCCGCCATTCGAGCGGGGCAGAACAAGCTGAAGGTCGCCTGCATCGATGAGTGGATCAACAGCGACGGCAGCTTCGCCTTCGGCGGAACCTGCCTCAACGCGGGCTGTATTCCGTCCAAGGCGCTGCTCGAGTCCTCGGAGCTTTATCAGCGCGCTAAGGAAGAGTTCGCGGTGCACGGCATCAAGCTGGGCGATCTGCAGCTGGACCTTGCGACGATGCAGAGGCGCCGTGCTTCGGTGGTCAAGACCATGACCGGCGGCATTCTTGCTTTATTTAAAGCCAGCGGCGTGCTCGGCATTCAGGGGCACGGCCGGCTTTTGCCCGGCAACAAAGTGCTGGTGACCGCTCCGGATGGCAACGAGCGCACGCTCGAGGCCAAACAGGTGGTGCTGGCCTCGGGCTCGGTGCCGGTGCGGCTCAAGAGTGTGCCGCATGACGGAAAGTACATCGTCGATTCTTGGAATGCACTGGAGTTCGACGCTGTGCCCAAACGTTTGGGCGTGATCGGCGCCGGAGTCATCGGCCTGGAACTCGGTAGCGTGTGGCGCCGCCTGGGAAGCGAGGTCACGATGATCGAGGCCGTGGATCAATTTCTGCCCATTGCGGACGGCGCGATTGCCAAAGAGGCCCTGCGGCATTTCAAGAAGCAGGGGCTGGACATCAAGCTCGGTGCGAAGGTGCAGAGTGCCGCGGTCGCCGGCGGCGCTGTGGACGTCGTGTACTGCGATGCGCAAGGCGAGCATACCTTGCAAGTAGATACGCTGGTGGTTGCCGTGGGGCGCAAGCCCTTCACTCAGGGCTTGCTGGCGCAGGGCACGGGCGTTGAGCTCGATGTGCGCGGCTTCGTGCAAGTCGATGATCACTGCCGAACCGGCGTCGCGAATGTCTGGGCGGTCGGCGACGTGGTTCGCGGGCCGATGCTTGCCCACAAGGGCAAGGAGGAGGGTGTCATGGTGGCGGACCTCATCGCCGGTCATTTTGCCGAAGTGAACTACAGAGTCATTCCTTCGGTGATCTACACCGCTCCGGAAATTGCGTGGGTCGGCCAAACCGAGGAGCAGGTCAAGGCCAGCGGCCGGCCATACAAGACGGGTACTTTTCCGTTCGCGGCCAGCGGCCGTGCACGAGCGATGGAGGCGGCGCAGGGATTCGCGAAGATTGTCTCCGCCAAGGATGATGACGAAGTACTCGGGATTCACGTGATCGGACCGATGGCCGGGGAGCTGATCGGCGAGGCAGTGCTGGCAATGGAGTATTCGGCAAGCACTGAAGACATACAGCGCACCATCCACGCCCATCCGACTCTGTCGGAAGTTATTCACGAGGCCGCGTTGGCAGTGGACAAGAAGGCGATCGACGGGATCAACCGCTAGGCTCCTGGCCGCGCACTATGTTCTTGCTGCGCCATGGGCAGAGTTACTTCAACCTGCATTTCAATGAGACTGGCGTCGATCCGGGAATTCATGACCCGGAGTTGACGCCCCTGGGCGGCCGGCAGGCCGTGGCCGCCGCGGCGCGGCTGGCGAGTTCACCATTGTCCCGCATCATCATCTCGCCCTTCACCCGAGCGTTGCAGACGGCGCAGCCGGTGCACGCCTTGCATCATGTACCCGTGACGATCATGGCCGAGGTTCGCGAACAAGCCGCATTCGCCTGCGACATTGGCAGTCACCCTGAGGTGCTTGCGGCCCGATTCCCGCAGCACGACTTCGCGCACCTGCCGGCGCGATGGTGGCATGCCGGCATTGAAACGACGGAGGAGACTCGCACGAGGGCGAATGGCTTCCGTAAACTCATGGCCGCGCGCGAGGACCGCGCGACCACTCTAATGGTGGGGCATTGGGCGTTCATTCAGGCGCTCACCGGAGTGGCGCTGGAGAACGGCGAAATTTTGGAATACGACCCGCGGAGCGCGCGACGCGCTAACTTATCGCCATAGCCGGTGTCGAGGGGGTCGTGCGTTACCGTACAGACAGCAGGCTGTCCCTCGCGGTATTAAGGATGCTGCGTACAGGGAAGGTAGTTCGCAGGTTTTACTTGGCCGCATCTTTACGTCACGGCCGGCTGCTGCAGTGTGCGTTTATCAAATGCAGAATTCGCCATGCAGCGCGATGCGCGCCATATGTTCGTCGATGAAGGCTAGAGACTTACTACTGATCCTGGATACTGATCCTGGATACTGACCCGCAGTCCCTGCGTACCTTGCGCGCGGTTGCGGTGAGCCTGGGCTGCGAACGCGTGGAGGCCGATTCGGCTGAAAGCCTGCAGGCCATTCTCGCGACCTGTCAACCCACGATGGCGGTGTTGGGGACTGCGGGT
>JAYTXS010000086.1:0-12833 GCA_043742845.1 Gammaproteobacteria bacterium | reverse complement strand
GCGGCGGCGGCTACAGCGCCAGCGTGCGCCCGCGCCGGCAGCATGCAACAACACGCCGCCAAACATGCGGTGACAATCCAAGCCCGTGGATTGCGGGCGATCCAGTCACTGCCCATTATAAATGAGCTGTTTCCGCATTCTTACCCTTGCCTCGCACACGCGCGCGCTTCGCGGGGGCGGCGAGAGTCAGGACCCGCTTGCGCGCGGTCCGCAAGATCTCGCGCGACAGCGGTGAATCGCCGACGGCGCGGGCCGTCATCAGCGCGCCGTACAGAGCGCATAACACCAGAATCGCGGTCGCGCGTGCCTCCTGCGGTTGTCCGGGCGTCAGCACGTCGCTCAGGGCTTTGAGGTTGCCTTCGATGTGCTCGCGAAACTGCGCTTGCACGCCGGCATTTTTGCGCGGCGCATCGCCCGCCAGTGCGGCCACGGCGCATCCGCCCGCCCGCCCGTCGCGATGAGTCTCGTCGAGATAGAAATCGACGAATCTTGGCAGGTCGGGTTTGTCTAGATCGAGCCCGTGCTTGCGCATGACCTCGCCGCTCTGCTTCATCGCCAACTCCAGCGCCTCCGTCACCAATTCTTCGCGCGAGCCAAAGTGCTTGTAAAAGCCGCCGTGCGTGAGCTTCAACTCCTTCATCAGGTCTGCAAGGCTGATCCCGTCCACGCCGCGCTCCTTGAATCGGCTGGCGGCGGCCTCCACCAGCCGGGCGTGGGTATTGGCTTTGCTGGCTTTCGAGTAACCCATGGCCGTCTGTATAGCACACCCTCATCCTTCGAGTCTCCATCTGGATGTTATTTGACATCCATAATAATTAGATTTATTGTCGGGAGGATTTCGATCATAATCCACAAATCTGTAAGAGGTCTCTATAGGCACTACCAACAAATTGGGCACCGCGCTGATCACCGGCGCCTCCACCGGCATCCGTGCCACGTATGCGGATCGTCTGGCACGCCGCGGCTATGACTTGATCCTCGTCGCTCGCAACAAACCGACATTGGAGAAAGTCGCGGCATCTCTGGGGGCGCAAACCGGCGTGCGGGTTCAAGCACTGCCGGCCGACCTGACCAAAAAAGCCGACCTCGAACACGTCGAACAGGTACTGCGACACTCGCTCCTTTTGCAACGGCCGACAGCGATCGCCTCGATCACGATATTCAACTGAATGTCGTGGCTCCGACCCGGCTATCCCGCGCGGTGCTGCCGGGGTTTCTCCAGCGCAATCGCGGCGGGATCATCAACATCGGCTCGGTGATGTCGCAGATGGTGCAGCCCGGCAATTCCGTGTAAGGCGCAACCAAAGCTTACCTGCTGCATTTCAGCGAAGTCTTGGCGCTCGAAGTGGGTGATTCCGCCGTGCGCGTGCAGGCGGTGCTGCCGGGAGCGACCCGCACGGCCCTCTGGGATCTCGCCGGCGTTGGAATCAAGAATTTACCTGCCGATATTCCAATGGAGGTTGATGAGATGGTGGATGCCGCGCTGGCGGGATTCGATCAGGGCGAGCAGGTGACCGTTCCGTCACTGCCGGACACCGGCGATTGGCAGCGTCTGGTGAAGGCTCGCGCGGACTTGCGACCGAATCTCTCTCGCAACCATTCGGCGCCCCGGTATAAAATCCCGGCTTTCGCGGCGGCATAAACCCATGCGTCGCCTAATGCGAGGATGGCGAACCCATACGAGGACAGCAGAAGTTTGGCGACTAATAAACTTTGGCCGGTTGATACCTCGGAACTCGACAACCCGATGGGGTCCGCACTCAACGGACCCCATCGGGAGTTGGCAGTGCGGCTGGAAGATTTGATTTGGTACCCGCCGTCGATTGCACCCTTCGTCGCTGTCCCTCATGCGGACATCCTGCCGGACCTGGAATCCGCGTATGGTCACGGACTCGCAGCACCAGCATACTTCGTCGGCACCTGCCCGAAATCTGTGCCGGAGAATTGGCAGGTCGCATCGCGCTCGAACATTCTGCAGCTATTTCCCAGCGGCGAAATCGCCGAGACGGGCGAGGATGCCGGCGTCGTGCTCGGCGAGAACGACAGAGACGCCATGCAGCAACTGACACAAATCGCTTTTCCCGATTTCTTCCGTGCACGGACCGGCGAATTGGGCCTGTACCTGGGAATCTACGAGGGACCCCGACTGGTGGCCATGGCCGGCGAGCGCCTCGCGCTGACCGGATGGCAGGAAATCAGCGGTGTATGCACCCACCCCGATTTTGCCGGGCGAGGTCATGCCCGTCGCCTCACTCGCGCCCTCTTGAGCCGGCAGCGGCGGCGCGGTATTCGCTCCTTTCTACACGTCAGCGAAGGCAATATGGCGGCGCGCCGACTATACGAATCCATGGGCTTCGTCGTGCGAGCCAGCCTGCCAATGTGCAAGATCGAACGAATTGCTGGCAAAAGTCCTTAGCGTTGCGCAGAAGCGCGCTACGAATCACTGCGCACCGGCTCACGCCGACTATCTCTTGGGGTAGGTCGAGTAGAATCGGGTTTTGGAGGCTGACCATGAATTCAAACACGCCCACCGACGCTCATGCCGTGAACATCGCGGTGCTCGATGACTACCAGGGCGTCGCGCTGACGCTCGCCGATTGGTCAGCGGTTAGCGCACGCGCCAACGTCGTTATTTTCAATGACCATCTCACCGACACCGAAGCCGTGGTCGAACGCCTGCAGCCCTTTGACGTCGTCTGCGTTATGCGTGAGCGTACGCCCCTGCGCCGGGCGGTCATCGAGCGACTGCCGAGATTGAAACTGATTGCGTCCACGGCCAAGCGCAACGCCTCGATCGACGCCGCCGCCGCGGCAGAGCGGGGTGTCGCCATCGCGCACACCTCATACACCTCCGCCCCCGCCATCGAACTTACCTGGGCCCTCATATTGGCTGGAGCACGCCATCTTATTGCCGAAAACGCATCGCTGCGCGCGGGCGGTTGGCAGCAGCACGTCGGCGATGATATGGCTGGCCAGACCTTAGGGCTGATCGGGCTCGGCAGTATCGGTTCGCAAATGGCGAAGGTGGGATTGGCGTTCGGCATGAACGTCATCGCCTGGAGTCAGAATCTCACGGCGGACACCTGCGCCGCCGACGGCGCGAGGCTCGTCTCCAAAGAGCAACTTCTGCGCGAGGCCGATGTGGTCTCCATTCACTTGGTGTTGAGCGCTCGCACTACCGGACTCATCGGCGACGCGGAATTCTCGCTGATGAAGCCCACCGCGCGCCTGGTCAATACGTCGCGTGGCCCAATCGTCGTGGAAGCAGCGCTGATCCGCGCGCTTGCCGAACGGCGAATCGCCGGTGCCGCGATCGACGTTTTCGACACTGAACCCCTGCCGCCGGACCATCCCTATCGCCGCATTGATCACCTTTTAGCCACTCCACACATTGGCTACGTCTCGCGAGGCCTGTACGAGCGCTTCTATCGCGACACCGTGGCGAATATTCTCGCCTGGTTGGACGCGCGGCAATAGCGAGCGCAATTCAAGTAACGCCAAGCCGGACGCTTCCCGCCCGCGCCACGCCGCTCTGGGGGTAGGCCAAAGGGATGTACTGAATTTCTTGAGAGCGCTGTAGTCCACCCGTGTGGTTCAGCGCCGGGGTGAGCTCCAGGCGGAGCCGTCCTTTGGGCATTCGGCAGTTTTATCGATGTTCTTCTCTGAAGAACCCTCTGTAGTTGCAGGTTTGCCTACTTGTTATATAGCCCCTCCGTGATTTCGCGGTCAAGCCTTCAATCCGTCGTTTTTGCGCCAATATGCAAACGCCCATTCAGCGTTGGGCGCCACGTTATTCCAGGCAGACAACCAGCTTGGCCGAATGCGTGCGCCAGTTGATGGGAATTACGTAGGAGCGCCGATGCGGCGCCGTAACCTTGTCGGTATCGTGCGCGATCACTATCGGCACCGAGATGACAAAATTCTTGCCGAAATCACGGCGCGCATTGCCGGATATGGTATTGGCCACCTCACCGACGAGGTCTTTGATGTTCTCATCGCTGGTATCGGTCTCTTGCATGCGCATCAGCAGTACCGTGAGCATGCCGCGTGGCGCGGTGAAATACACCATGCCCTTGCGTGCGCCCGATATACCGATGACCCCGGTATATTCATAGGCGCCCGGATTTCCATCGGTCACCAGATAGGGCGAACCGACCGTTGCCGCCTGCTGCGCCGATACTTCGAAGTAATGGGTCGCCCCGTCGATGAACGTGCGGATCTCGGCCTCTTTGAGCATCACGACTCCGACAGCAACTCTTGCAGCGCATCATTGAGCTGGCGATCGGTAAAGGGCTTGCACAAGAATCCGTTGGCGCCCTTCTCAATGGCGTCTACCGCGGTCGCCTTATCGGCGAGTGCCGAGACCACCAAGATCAGTACTTTGGAATTGATCGCCACCAATTCCTGAACACACTCCACTCCGTCCATCTCGGGCATCGTCAAATCCATCGTGACCACGTCGGCAAGAGTGCGACGGAACATTTCCACGGCCTCGCGCCCATTGCGGGCGGCGCCCACTACCTCCAAGCGCGCGATCTGTTGCGAGCGCTCGATGCGCCGGCGGATGATGTTTGAATCATCCACGATCAACAGCTTCAACGACGCCCTGGCATCGACACCCATTACGCTGCCTCTGTGGCATCGGCGCGCTTGGCGTGGCGCGGCAAGGTCAATGTCAGCCGCGTGAATTTTCCTACGCTGGTCGCGACCGAGACGCGACCACCCAGCTGATTACTGAGCTCCGCGATGAGATTCATGCCGACCCCGCGGCCGGCATCCTTGGTCGCCGTCTCCAACGTAGAGAATCCCGATTGAAACAGCAGTGCGAAGATCTGCTTGGTGTCCAAGCTCTGCGCACGCTCCGGGGTTATGAATCCCTTCTTCAGCGCCACTTCCTTGATGAGCTCCGTAGAGAGCCCCTGGCCGTCGTCCTCGACGATGAGTTTGTAGCCGGCCTCACCTAGATCCTGGAATGACAGGCGCACTGTGCCGGTCTGGGATTTTCCGGCAGCCGCCCGGACTTCAGGCGCCTCGATGCCGTGAACGATGGCGTTGCGCACCGCCTGAATCCCAACGTCCTTGATCGCGCGCCGGTAATCCGCGGGTACGGCTTCGAACCCCGAGCAATGCAGCACCGCTTCCTTGTGATGCTCCCGTGTCACGCGATGGGTGAGCTTTTGCAGCGTTGCGTCGAGCCCACTGTCGAGGGAACCCGTCTGCGCGGCTTGCTCCTCTTCGATCACCGCCGTCGTCGTATGTACCACGTCGCTCTGTCCGATTTTCAGGTGCGACAGGCGGGATACCAAATCACTGACCGATTGCAGATGCGTCAGCAAGTCATCGAGCTTGATCACCAGCGGCAGAAAATCATTACCCGACAGGCTGGGTTTGTCGCGCAGCACATTCAAATCATCTTCGAAGGCATGCGCCCGGCTTTCGATCGAGGAGAGCCCCAAAGCGGCGGCCTCGCCTTTGACCGAATGTACTTGGCGGAACAACGTGTCGAGCTTCTTACGAAACATGCCTTCCTCGCGCGTGGGCTCGCGCAGCACCGCATTGATCATCTTCATGGACGCATTGGAGTCGTTCAAGAAGGATTGCAAGAGAGCCTGGTCGATGTGCAGGATGCCGAGCAGAGTATCCACCTGGCCCTGCGACTGGCTCTGCGCGTTCTGCAATTCTTTCGCCAGGTCTACCCGGGCGGTCACATCGGAGACCGACACCAGCACATGCGTGATCTCGTCATCGACCCGCACTCGATGAAAATCGAATTGCAAGTAGCGCGTGTCGGATCGACCGCTTGCGCCGTCCAGATGGACTTCCACTTCACCCAGCGGGTTGATGCTCTTGACCAATTTTTCATTGGTACGCTCGGCCCACAGGATTTTGATGAACTTCAACGCGGTGGCCAGCGTGCGCTCGGAGACGATGTTCTTGAGCAAGCTCTCGAAGGCCATGCCCGCAAAGTCCTTGCGTTGGAACAGGCCCTCGAGCGACGCGGAATGAGCGGCGCCGATATTGAGGTTACGGTCGAGCAGAAACAGTCCGTCCTTCACGGTGCGCAGGATGTCGATCGTCTGCTGCCGTGCCAGCCGCAGTGTGCCCTCCTGCCGCTGACGCGCGCCGAGCAGCACACTGACCAGCACGACCAGAGCCAGCGCTATGACCAATCCCGTCAGCATCACCAGCCGCAACTGTGTGGCTGCGCGCAAATTGGTCGATTGCAGCTCCGCTGCAATGGCGGTGAATTCGGCGTCGAGCAGCGGCATGGCGTGGCGGCTGGCGCGCAGTGCCGCGCCGACATCCCGCTCCAACTCGCGCCCGCCCGCGTTCAGATTGGTGCCGGTGGACTCGTTGTCTTGATAGGGTACGCCGCGAAAGGCCAGCACCGGCTTGATGACCACCAACTCCCTGGCCCAGGTGTCGAGCAGCATGGCCGCATGACCGGCTGCGATAGGTCTGCCCTTCGCCCCCGTATCCGCGGCGAGAGAGAACCAACTCGCGGGCAGCGGCACGGTCATTTCGTGCAGGGCTGTGTCCAACTGACTACTCGATGTGAGCAATTGATCAACGGACTCTTGAATGTAGCCACGGGCGGACAGGCGGTCGTGGATGGACTCCAGTGAGGTGCGGATCAGCGTGGGATTGCGCTGCTGCTCACCCAGCAGCTTGAGCGCAGTCGCGCTATCGGCAACTTCGCTCGCGAGTTCGAGTCCGGGCAGCAGCACCGCCGCGACGAAACTCAGGCCCAGAAGCACCACCAAAGCCAGGGAGCCGGCCGGGGTCAGCAATGGGCGCAATAGCTTCATTAACCAAGATTTCATGACTTGACTACTCCGTTAAATATGGCCGCCGGCCCGCCTGCGTTCAGGCGCGCTCAGCGTCGCTAGATCGTCGAGAAACACGTTGGCTGAGGCGTATCGATCGGCGGGCTCCTTGGCCAGAAGCCGATCGATGACGGCTTGATAGCGTGCCGCTCTCTGAGGTAGGCGCGGCACGGGGGTTGAGCGGTGGCCGGCGAAAATCTCCGTCAGTGTGCTGCCCACATAAGGCAGTGAACCCGCCAGCATCTCGAACAGCACCACGCCCAAGCTGTACAGATCGCCGCGCCCGTCCGGATCACGATTGTCGATTTGCTCAGGGCATACATAGTAAGGCGTACCCGTGCACAAGTCGGACCTGGACAAGTCGCTCGCCTGCAGTTGCATGCAAGCCGACCCGAAATCGATCAAGATCACCCGATTGTCGTCGGTCAGCATCAAATTCGACGGCTTGAGATCTCGATGCACCACGTGTGCCGCATGCAGCACCGCCAGAGCCTCGCCGATCTGCTGCGCGTAATCCACCGCTTCGGCCTCGCTGACCGGATTCTTCAGCCGGTCGCGCAAGCTGCCGCAGGGAAAGTACTCCAGCGCCAGATAGAGGTACTCGTCGGTAACGCCGAAATCCAGAACGTCGGCAATGGAGCGATGATTCAACGCCGATAGAATTTGGCATTCACGGACGAAGCGCTGTCGGTCCTCCTCGGATACCACGTAGCGGCCCTTGAGCGCCTGCACCTTGAGTGCAACCGGCTGCGGCAAGTCATCATTGCGCGCCAGATAAACGGCCGCCACGGTAGACTCTGCAATTGTCTTCACCACGTGATAACCGGCGATTCGCGACTGTTGCCGGGGATCGATGGCCGCGGATACCAAGGCTCCCGTAGCTGCCACCGGCTCAATCAGGGGCTGCAGCACGGCGGCCAATTCACCCATTTTCACCGCGTGTATCGGCCAATAGTCATTGGCGCCCGATAGGATGGTGCGCGCCGCATTGCGCTCGTCTCCACCGCGCGCGAATACAAAAATGGGCAGGTGCGGCGCCTGCCTGCGTGCACGCACCAGGCGCGCCAATGGGTCAAGCGTACTGTCGCGCACATTGAATTCGACGATGAGCAACAGCGCCACGTAACCGGCCAGGCGTTCAGCGTCGAGCGCATCGAAACTTGAGCAGGTGAGGCAGTCCGCTTCTAATTTCGGAATCGCCCTGCGCGTCAATGCCCCCAGCCGCAATCGCAACTCGAGATCGTCGTGCACCACCAGACAGCGGACGGTTTTCATAGTCCTCGCTACTTCGACAGGCGAAACGCGATTCGTAGTTTGCTGCCGACCATCACCGGCTTACCGTCCTGAAGCCACGGTTTGTAGCGAGCGCGTGACAGCGCTTTTGTCGCGGCCGCATCAAATATGCCCGCCGGGCTCGAGTTGAGCACGACGACTTTCGTCACCTTGCCCTCCCCTGTAACGACGAACGATAGTTCAACCCAGCCTTCGACATTCTTACGCAGCGCGTCGCCCGGGTAGTCGAGCTCAATACTTTTCACTCGGGTGAGTGACGCCTCCGTCACTTGCGGCACAGCCACGCCGGCCAGCTTCATTTGCGTCAGCCTCTCTTGCAGCGGACTCAACTCCGCGGATGCGCCCAAGGCCGCTGCCGTCTGCAGCAGCGACTCAGCTCGACCCTGCTGGTCGCTATCGAGCGCAGTGCTTACCTGCTGGATTACCTGCGCTTGAACAGCGCGCGGATCGACGTTCTGCAGTGCTTCCGGCGGCGCCGCGCCCTGAGCGGCGCGCCCCACCGCGAGGTCGTGCTGGAGTGCTGCAAGCGTCGCGGCGGGAACGCCATCGTTGCGCGCATCGCCAATCAGCCGCTCCGCATCCGCGAAACGCCGCTGCTCGATGGCCGAGTGCAGGGCCGCTGCCAACCGCTTGTTGATCTCCGAGGACTGCGCCTGCATTGACGTAAGACTCGCGCCCGCGGCGCGTGCCTGGCCCAAGTAGTAGGCCGCACTGTCGTTGCGCGGTTCGACCACCTTGTCCTGATTCAAGCGGGTGTCGGTCAATTGCATCCAATTAGCAATATTCGCTGCGTCATGCCGGCGCCGCATTTCCTCGCGAAGCTGTGCGAGCTTGGTGTTGTTCAGCGATTTGCTGCGGGCAGCATCGTCGATCAGTTGCGCCGCTCGATCGAAATTCTGCGCATTGATGGCTGCCATAATCTGCGCCGGACCGAACTCCGCCTTCATGGTCGCGATGCGCTCATCCAGCGCAGCGAGGCGACTGTCGTTGGCGTCGATGCTGCGGGCGGTTTCGAGCGCTTGCAGTGCCACATCGATCTTCAGTTCATCCAGCGCGGACTGCACCCGCGCGAACAGAATTTCCGCCAGGCGCTGCAAACCCTGCTGAGCCTCGCCGTTATTGGCATCGAGCAACAACGCGTTGCGATACAAGGTGAGCGCGCTGCCCTCGGCCGGGTCGATGAAGTGTCGATCCAGCATGGCTTGCCGCGCTTTCTCAATCAGGAGATCGACTGTGTCTTCGGGCCTCTGCTGCGCCCCCAGGTTCTGCTTGACGGCATCCATCGGCGCGGTTCTTGGGTCGGTTGCCGGTGCCGATGCCGATTGCAGCGGTGCGTCGGCGCGCCTCAGCAGCAAGAATCCCGCCGCAGCGGCTACGACCACGCCGGCCACGACGGCGGGTAGCCACGGAATTCGGCGCACCGCGGCCGGGCCATCGCGTCCCTGACCGCCGGCCTCGGCCGCGAGCGGCGCAGCGTCGCTGCCCGCCACATCGCCCAGCAATGCCATGCGCGCGTTGACTTCCTCATGGGCGGCGTCCAGCGCCGCCAGGAATTCCCCTGCTGCAACAGGCAAAGCAACGTGCGCGATGACTTGTCGAAGTTCGATGCATTGATTCCAGGCCGGCGCATTGCCGGCGTCGTCCAGTGCTACCACTACGAAGCGCGGTGAGTGCAGTTGCACACGCGACAGCACGACCGCGGAATCTTCGTGATTGCGTGCGTCCCACAAGATAATTCCAGGTTGTCCGGCCGGCGTGGCCGAGAATAGTTCCTCCACAGAATCGACTTGCTTGAGAATGAGCGCAGCGCCGATGTGTGCGCAGATCTGCGGCCACAGCGTGTCGTCGCGAGTTACAAGGAGCACGGAGAGTTTGGACGGTTTCGCCGCCACGGGCCGACGCCCCACAGCTTCCGGCACAGCGGACTCACCCTTCCTCGTTGCGATTTGCACCGATGCCCTCCTTAGAATCGAGATCAATCGATCGTCTTGCTGCAGTGCGATTCCGACTCGCCGTAAGCTTCATCATCCTTATGTAAATCAGGTTTTTGCGAGATGCCCTGGATCACATTTTGGATGCAGTCCCGGCACAAACCCTGCAGCTCGGCGGCAGGAAGTCCCGCAAGCTGAGACCCAATTCGCGGTTGCGGCCCGCCCGTCGCCGTCGGTGGCGCCGTGGGTGGCTGGGCTTCGCCTTTGGCTGCCCGCGCCTATATGATCCCCACCCCGCGCCAACAACATTTGAAAAAAGGATGCCTACGATGCCGATTTCCCGCTGCCAGTGGCTGGCTGCCGCCCTCGCGTTCTTGTCTGTCACCCCGCTTGCCTCCCACATCCGCGCCGCCGGCGTAGCGCCAGTGGTTAGCGTCGATGTCGATGCGCGCGACGCGCCGCGAGGCATCGAGCGCACGCATCTCATTCTTCCTGTGAAGGCCGGCAAGCTCACTCTGCTGTATCCGAAATGGTTGCCCGGCGATCACTCGCCCGATGGTCCGGTCGCCGGAATTTCCGGGCTCAAATTCTCGGGCAACGGCCACGCCATCGCCTGGCAGCGCGACCTCGACAACATGTACGCCTTTCATCTCACGATTCCAGCCGGGGTCAGCTCGCTCGATGTGGCATTCGAAGTGGATGCAGTACTGGGCGCCACCGACAACAACGCACCTCGCACCGCCACGGAGTCGTTGGCGCTCATCCATTGGAACGAGTTGGTGCTATATCCTGCGGGCAGCCAGTCGGACGATCTACGATACGCTGCGAATCTGCGGCTGCCGGCCGGCTGGGTTTTCGGCACCGCGCTGCCTACAGTCGGCGGCGGCGGCGACAGTACTCAGTTCGCACCCGTGTCGCTCACCACGCTGATCGATTCTCCGGTGCTCTCCGGTCGGCATTTCAAGACCGTGGAACTCGGCGGCACGCCCGCCGTGTACTTGCATCTGGCGGCCGATAGTGACGCCGCCGTCGAGATTTCAGCCGCCACCACCGGCCAACTGCGCAAATTGGTTTCCGAAGCTGCTGCGCTGTTCGGCGCCACGCACTACAACGAATATCACTTCCTCTGGACCTTGAGCGATCAAATCGGCTTCGAGGGCATTGAGCATCACCAGTCCAGTGACAATCGCACCCTGGAGCGCTCCCTCATCGACGAGGATCTGCGCCGCAGCAGCGGCGTCATGGATCTTCTGCCGCACGAGTACGTGCATTCCTGGAACGGCAAGTACCGACGCCCGATCGGCCTTGCCACCGGCAATTACGACGCACCCATGCACGGCGATCTGCTGTGGGTGTACGAAGGCCTTACTCAGTACTTAGGGATGGTGTTGAGCGCACGCAGCGGCATCGCCTCTGCGGAAGATGCGCGCGACGCTTGGGCCGTGGCAGCGGCCTCACTGCAAACCCACAAGGGCCGTGAGTGGCGCTCTCTCGAGGACACGGCTATCGCCGCGCAAACTGGCTACACCCTTGCTCCGGAATGGCGCTCCCGAACCCGCGGCAACGATTTCTACCTGGAATCCGCCATGCTCTGGTTGGAGGCCGACACCCTGATTCGAAGCACCACACACGGTGCCAAGAGCCTCGACGATTTCTGCCGGCTGTTCTATGGACCCCCGAGCACCGCTCCGAAGGTGGTTTCGTACGACTTCAACGACGTCGTCAAGGCACTCAATGCCGTCATGCCGTATGACTGGGGCAGTTTCTGGACTGAGCGCCTGAACCGATTGCGCCCGGATGCGCCGCTCGAAGGCCTGATCGCGGGCGGCTGGCGAATTGTTTTCGCGAACGAGCCCACCGTCGTAGAGAAAGGCGACGACGCCATGGAAAAGCACACAGACCTTAATTTCTCGCTCGGCTTCACGCTCAAGGATGACGCCGCGGTGATCGCTTCGGTGGTCTCCGGTGGACCGGCCGATGCCGCGGGAATCGCGCCGGGGTCCAACTTGATCGCCGTCAATGGGCGGAAATATTCCAAGGACGTGCTGCAAGACGCATTGAAGGCCGGAGGCGACGAGGCGCGCAGCATCCTGCTGCTATTGCAAAAAGACGAGATATTCAGCACGGTCGAGCTGCGCTATGCGGGCCATGCACGCCATCCGCGGCTCGAGCGGGACTCCGCCAGTCCCGATCTGCTGACGACGATATTGAGCCCTCGGACCTAGATGCCAGACCCCATCGTCGTAATCGGCGGCGGGGTCATGGGCTCCGCGCTCGCCTACTGGCTTACGCGGCTCGAGCCTACGCGCGCGGTCACCGTCCTCGAGCGCGACCCCGGATACCTTCAGGCATCATCCAGCCTGTCCGCTGCGTCCATCCGGCAGCAATTCTCCACTGCCGTGAATATTCGCATCTCACAGGCCAGCATTGCCTTTTTGCGCGCCGCCGCCGATGAGCTCAGTGTCGGCGACGATAGGCCGGACATTGCCTTGCGTGAGCACGGGTATTTATACCTGTCGGGCGCGAGCGGCGCTGCGCACTTGCGTGCTACGCATGCGGTGCAAAAAGGCTGCGGCTCCGATGTGGAACTGCTGCAGCCCGTCGAGCTCGCGCAACGCTATTCGTGGTTGAATACGTCCGACTTGTCCTTGGGCTCCGTGGGTCTCAGCGGCGAAGGTTGGTTTGACGGCTACTCGTTGCTCACCGCCTTCGGGCGCAAGGCAAAAGCCCAGGGCGCATCCTTCGTCCATGCGACGGTAAGCGGCCTCGCAACCGTCGATGA
>JAYTXS010000085.1:0-2988 GCA_043742845.1 Gammaproteobacteria bacterium | reverse complement strand
CGGTGGTCGAAGAAGGCCTTATCGAAAAAGGCGCGAATACGCGCCGCACGGCGCTCGAAGTGCTCGATATCGAAGGGCGCATCGACGCGTCGCAGGGCGTTGCCGCGGGCGTAGTATGCAAAAGACTCGGCGTAGTTCTGGCGTTGTTCGAAGGCCTTGCCCAGGGCGAAATTCAGTTGCGCCCTCTGCGATGCCGCGATCCCGGTGTGGCCGAGCAGCGCGAGCATGGCCGCGACCTCGGGCTCGCTGAAGGCGTAGTTCTTCAAGTCGGCCAGGCTCCAGTAGGCCTCCGCCAGCAGCGGATCCATGGCGAGCACTGCCTTGTAGGCGGCCTCACTGTCGGTGCGCCGCCCGAGCGTTTTATGAATGTGGCCGATGGACAATCGCAACCTAACCTCCTTGGGCTGCAGCCGCGCCGCCTGCTCATAGGCCTCGAGCGCCTCCTCCTGACGCATGAGACGTGTCGCAACCGCGGCGATGGTGATCCAGCTTTGAGGATTTTCCGGCTCGATCTTCACCAGACGGCGGGCGGCGGCCTGCGCTTCGTCGAGACGGCCCAGTGCCAGCAGCGCCGGCCCCAAGCCACGCCATGCGAGCGGGTGGTGCGCTGATTGATCGAGGGCGTGGCGCAGCAGGCGCTCGGCATCGACGGCTTTATCGACCGCCAGAGAAACCGCCGCAAGACCACACAACGCAGCGATGTGACTGGCATCCTCCTGCAGGATGTCGCGAAATATCCGCTCCGCGGTCTTGCGGTCGCCGGCCACGAGGGCTGTCGTTGCCGTTTCGATGAGTGCACGCTTCGGATCGGCCAAGGCGGCGCGCTCGAACGCGATTCGGGCATCCGGGTATTGCTGTAGATCGACCAGCGTATCGCCGTACGCCAGCCATGCGAGCGGGTGGTGCGGGATGCTCTCGAGTACCCGACGGATGTGCTCGCGTGCCTGATCGGCGCGCCCGTCGCGACGGTAAGCCCGCGCCAAATCCACACGGGCCTGCGCGAAATCCGGCAGGCGGACGAGCAGCGGCTCCAACAGCGCGATGCTCTCGGGGATTTTGTTCTGTTGCAGCAGCGAGGCGCCCAGCAGCCACCGGCAATTGGGTTCCGTGGGCGCGTGCGCGGCGAGCGCACGCAGTAGCCGCTCGGCGGTGGCGGCGCGTCCGGCCCGAAGCGCCGTATGCGCTTGACGAAGCTGCTCCGCGAAACGGGCTTTGGGTGCCGAATTTGTCAGGAACTGCGCTCAAAAACGCGAGCCTAGCACAGGCTATACGGAGCGGCTTATTGAACGCTCGATAAGCGCCATTGACAGGTATCTGCTTGGCGGGACATGATCGGCCACTAGGGCCAAAGGATTTTAGGGATGGACCAATGATGAAGATCGGCTCGAGTTCAACTCATATTCGCTCCAAACTGAGCCTCGCCGTAGCCGCTGCGCTGTACGGCGCCGCCGCGATGCATGGAACCGCGGCGCTGGCTGCCGCCGCCGGCGCATCGGATGCGCTCGAAGAAATCACGGTGACGGCGCGCAAGCGCTCGGAGAATCTGCAGGACGTGCCGCAGAGCATCGATGTGTTCACGTCCAAAGATCTGGAGAACTTGCAGATCTCGCGATTCGAGGACTATGCGATGAAGAGCCCGTCCATCTCTTTCATCAGCACAGGCCCGGCGACTCAGATGTTCTTCATGCGCGGCGTATCGGACGGCAGCAACCCCAATGTCGTGAACACGTCCTCGACGGGTTTCTTCTTAGACGACATGTCGATGAGTTTCTACGGCACCATTCCTGATCTGCACCAGTACGATATCAATCAAATCGAGGTGTTGAACGGTCCGCAGGGCACGCTGTTCGGTGCGGGCTCGATGTCGGGCGCCATCCGACTGACCACTGCCAAGCCCGACCCTAACGCGTTCAGCGCGGGAGTGGATGTCGATGTGGGCAAGGTGCAAAACGGCGGCGTCAGTCATGTTTACGAGGGCTACGTCAACCTGCCGCTCATCGATGGTAAAACCGCGATCCGGCTGTCGGCGTACGCGACTCACGACGGCGGTTTCATCGATGATCTGCTGAGCACGCGCCAATGGGTGAACGGCGTGGTTTCAACCAACGCCCAGTGGGCCCGTAACAACTACAACACGCAGAACATCGATGGCGGGCGCGCCGCCATCAGGCAAATATTCAACGATCGGTGGAGCGCTTCTCTCACCACGGGGTACCAGAGCCAGCGTCATGTGGGCGCCTGGGATCAGGACCCCAAGTACGGCGAGCGCAAGGTGTCGCGCTTCGCACCCGAGAGCGGCAGCGACTACGTCAAGTCGATGGATCTGCACGTCGATGGCGATGTCGGCATTGCCGACTTGGTGTTCGCGAGCACCTACCAGCAGCAGTCCACCCATCAAGTCAATGAGTACTCGGAATATGTGCAGTATTCACCCGTTGCGCCGTTCAGCGCTCCTTTCATTCAGAGCTTCGCCTGTCAGCACGGACCCACTATTTGGGGCGCGAATGCCGGCGATTCCACGGTGCCGTTCAGCGGCTGCAACAACCCGACCCAGTACTATGTTTACGACAACAACACCCAGCGCTGGTCGGACGAGATTCGCCTACAGTCGAAGCCCGGCGAGCGCCTGCAATGGTTGACCGGCCTCTATTGGGAGAAGACCAAGGATACGTATTCGCTGTTCTACGCGATGCCGGGACTGCAACCGAACGGCGATGCCTATAAGGCCGCGATTGCCTACTACAACACGTATTACAACGACAAGCCGGCCTCGCCGCTGCCGAATGAATGGTACAGCTACAAGTCGCGCTTCGATTATTTGGACGTCACGGAGTTCGCCGACCTGACTTTCAATATCACGGACCGCTGGAGTGTCGAAGGCGGTGTGCAGCACTACAAGTCCAGTTTCACCAGCGGCAGCCTGTACGCCGGCTACTTTTGGAATGCCAAGGACCCGACTTTCGACACCGGCGATTCGAAGAAAATCAA